>NZ_CDSC02000295.1 GCF_001298715.1 Bathymodiolus azoricus thioautotrophic gill symbiont | reverse complement strand
TTAGTCAATAACGGGCTACCTGATATATTCTCACAAAAGCACTCATCGCCTCGAATAAAGTGAGTGTCATCCTTTATTGGGTCTATCAAGTTCTTTAAAGTTTCTAAGATCCTTAACCTTTTTATCTGATTCTAAGCGCCCCATAATTGGTTGCGGACGCCAGTATTACGAGACAATTCTCTAGAAATGGTTGATTTATTTCTGCCCATTGATTTGGCAATAAAAGTTTGACTGTATCCTTGTTTATTTAGGAGATAAGTATGGTATCTTTGTTCACAGGTTAATTGTGTGTATTTTTTCATGTTGCATTCTTTGTTTTTGGTTTTTGTCAGATTAAAGAGGGGCTAATATACTTTTTTGACCAACTAACGAGAGTTGTGCTTGTGATGTGAATTCAAGATTCGTTATTAGCATAAACTTGTTAGTTTAAACTAACCATCAGGAAAATACAATGAACTTAACGCCTATCAATAAAAATTTCAGTCGTGCTTTACTACTAATAGCATCTCTTGTGACTACCATAATTCAGGCTGGTATCAATCTGGCCTACGACAAACAGGCCACTCAATCCAGTGATGTCTCCTCCACGCTCGGTCGTGCTAGCAATGCAGTTGATGGTAACACTGACGGCAACTGGTATAATAACAGCACAACCAGCACCAAAAGTGAACAAGGTGCTTGGTGGCAGGTTGATCTAGGTAGCAAGAAAATTATTAATCAAATCATTATTTACAACCGCACTGATTGTTGTGCAGACAGACTAAAGAGCTACCGGGTTAGTATTTCCAATGAAGAATACTTTAGGACCAACACTTATCAACAAGACTTTTATGTTGTACCTAATCCAAAAAATATCATTAGATTAGACGCACAAGATAAGCAAGGTCGTTATGTTAGAATCCAGTTACTTGATAAAAATCATTTATCTTTAGCAGAAGTTCAGGTGATAGGTGGCGAGCTTTGTAGTTCAAAAATAAAAAATTGGCGTTTTCCTGAAGTAGGTTATTCTAGCGCTCATAATGATTTTGGTGGGACTACTAATGCACTAAATTACCCTAATATGGGTGCCTTTGCCGTTCTTGATCCCGATGGCTCAATCACGGCTTGGGGTGGCTCAAATTATGGAGGTGTAAACCCACCCACTGGTGGGGGTTATACCAAGATTTATTCAGCTGGTAGTGCTTTTGCAGCTCTTAAAGCAGATGGTACAATCGCAACTTGGGGTGATCCGGATTGGGGTGGCAAAAAAGGTGCACCCAAGAGCAATGGTTATATTAAGATTTCCTCAACGCTTTCCGCCTTTGCCGCCCTTAGGGTTGATGGCACAATCGCAACTTGGGGTGAAACATACAGTGAAAACCATCCACCCATCGACAATGGTTATATCGAAATTTATTCAGCTGGCAATACCTTTGCCGCTCTTAAAGCTAATGGCACAATTACAGCTTGGGGTGGCAGTGCAAACGCACCTACTGACAGTGGCTATACCAAGATTTATTCAAATATTTCTGGCTTTGCCGCCCTTAAAATTGATGGATCAATTACAACTTGGGGTGACTTTGGAGCAAAAAGTAAACCTACGCCCAGAGACAGTGGCTACATTAGAATTTATTCAACCAATAGTGCTTTT
>NZ_CDSC02000058.1 GCF_001298715.1 Bathymodiolus azoricus thioautotrophic gill symbiont | reverse complement strand
CCCATATTTTTTAACAAACAACCCAAGTTTTTACTTGGGTTGTTTGCTATATGGCAAACAAAAAGTTAAAAAATCTCTAAAATGAAGGGCGCCCAAAAAACCTAGTGCGATTTATCTGCAAGGAGGCTATGCACTGAAATGCAGAAAATAGTGTATTTTTACCTAAAAATAAGAAAAATAGCCCGCTCCCGCCATTTGACGAGTTTTTTTTTAAGTAAACCTTTTTAGAATATTGCTGGGTGACGCTGACTCTGCTAGGACAAGGTTTAAAGAAATCACCAATTGGGCAAAAATTGGATTTTGCCAATCATCCCTATTTGTACAAAGGTCTCCTGTGGTTTTTTCAGTTGTCTTAGGTTGAGCAAAGACTTATTAAGTGAACCTCGGTATAATTAACACCAGTTATTAAAATAAAAAATAAAAATTCTATGGTAAAAATAGCAGTAACCGGTGCATTTGGGCGTATGGGGCAAACCATTATTAAGGCAATTGAGCAAACCGATGGCATGGCATTGGGTGTTAAACTGGATAAGGGTGATGATCTAAATGCTGTATTGGATCAATTTGAGGTGTTGATTGATTTTACTCGTCCAGAAGCCACACTTGATTATCTTGCCATTTGCTTGTCTGCAAATAAAGCAATGGTTATTGGCACCACAGGTTTTGATGATGCTGGTTTGGCAGCTATTAACAGTGCTGCTAAAAAAATGCCAGTGGTGTTTGCGCCTAATATGAGTGTTGGCGTTAATCTTTCGTTGAAATTATTGGACATGGCAGCTCGTGTGATTGGGGATGATTCCGATATTGAAATCGTTGAAGCGCACCATCGTTATAAAGTGGATGCACCATCAGGTACTGCGTTGAAGATGGGCGAAGTGGTGGCGAATGCTTTGGGTAGAGATTTGTCCAAATGTGGCGTGTATGGACGAGAAGGCATTGAAGAGCCACGTAATAAAGAGACAATTGGTTTTTCTACTATTCGCGGTGGTGATGTGGTGGGTGAGCACACTGTGAGCTTCTTTATGGAAGGTGAGCGGGTAGAGATCACCCACAAAGCCTCATCAAGAATGACTTTTGCCAATGGTGCAGTGCGTGCAGCAAATTGGCTAAAAGGTGAGCCCGCTGGCTTATATTCCATGAAAGATGTATTAAAAATATAACAAAGGACTATAAATATGAAAACACATTTACATAAAATACCGCTTATTTTATTGGCAATTTACATGATTTTATTCATTATATTGGCAATCAATCCCTATGATCGAGTAACTTGGTGGGCGGAAAATATCCCAGTTTTAATCGTTGTCGGTCTTTTGTTGCTGACTTATTCTCGCTTCAAATTTTCGAATTTTTCTTATTTTTTAATGACTTTATTTTTGTGCTATCACACCGTTGGCGGGTATTATACTTTTGAATTGGTGCCTTTTGATTGGGGCAATCAGCTGTTATCCAAATTAAAGCTTGATTTTATTCTCCCTGAGGGGCGTAATAATTTTGATCGCTTGGGGCATTTCTTAGTAGGTGTTTTTGCCTATCCTGTGGTTGAGATTAGCTTGAGAAAAAAGTGGGTTGCTAATAAGGGTGTTGCATTTGTTTTTGCTGTCTTTGCCTTAGGTTTTTGGGCAGCAAGTTATGAGGTTATTGAGATGTATTATGCCGTTTTAGAAGGCGGTAAATCTGGCGCGGCATTTTTAGGCTCACAAGGCGATATTTGGGATGCACAAAAAGATATATTGATGGACATCGTAGGGGGTTGTGTGTTTGGATTATTAGCGCTGTTTAGTCAGCGCTACTGGAGGGGCTAACCATGCTATATGCCATTATGTCACAGGACAGTAAAGATTCGTTAACAAAAAGAATGTCGGTGCGTCCAGCACACATTGAGCGTTTAAATACACTTAAAAATGAAGGGCGCTTAATTTTAGCGGGACCGCATCCTGCGATTGACAACAACGAACCAGGCGAAGCAGGGTTTACCGGTTCATTGGTGGTGGCGGAGTTTGACTGTCTTGAAGAGGCGCAAACTTGGGCAGATGCTGACCCGTATTTAGCATCAGGTGCTTATGAAAGCGTCATCGTCAAGCCCTTTAAAAGGGTGTTGCCATGAGTTTGTTATTTCGTCCTTTATTTGAAAAGATAAGCTCAACTTATACCTATTTATTGGCAGATGTAGACACCAAAGAGGCGATTATTATTGACGCAGTGGATGAAACTCAGCAACGCGATATTGGCTTGATTGAAGAATTAGGCTTGGATTTAAGATACATTGTCGAAACCCATGTGCATGCTGATCATATTACCAGCTCATGCCCTTTGAAGCAAAAATTTAAAAATGCCAAAATTGTGCTTGGCGCGGCTAATCCAGTTGCTTGTGCTGATATTTTAATCAAAGAGGGCGAAAGTCTAAATTTTGGTTCACACCAGATGGTTGCAATGACAACGCCAGGTCATACGGATGGCTGTATGTCGTATGTGGTTGATGATAAAATTTTTACAGGGGATGCTCTGTTGATTAGGAGCTGTGGTCGGTGCGATTTTCAAGGTGGTTCGGCAGAAAAATTATATGCTTCCATTCAAAAGATGTTTACACTACCTGATACAACTTGCGTGTATCCCGCCCATGATTATGGCGGTAGAACAGTGAGTTCTATTGAGGAAGAAAAGCAATTTAATGAAATGATTGGCAATGGTGTTGATAAAGAGGAGTTTGTTCGTCGTGTTAATGCAATGGTGCTAGATTTACCTAAAAAAATTCATGTTGCTGTACCAGCGAATCAAGTATGTGGTTCTAAAATTGTGGCAGACTGATGGTTAATGGCTATTCATTAGACCCACATCCAAGAGCAAATTTTGCCAAAGAGCAGTTTGCCGTGGTACGTATTCCACGAATAAAGCGTGAGCGTGTGCCAGCAACTAGCGTTGAAATCGTTGAAGATTTAGAAACTGCCATGATGCAAGCCAATCCCAATAATAAATTTTATGCCGCTAAAGTAGCAGGTCCAGCGCGCTCGTCTGAAGGCACGATGCTTTATTATATTGTTGAAATGTATAACACATAACATAATGCGGTGGTTGTATTTGTTTCTCCCAGTGGTTTGTTACAGTTATAATTCGCCATTATGAAATACGATGTTGTTGTTATTGGTGCAGGCGCAGCAGGGCTAATGTGTGCCTCACAAGCACAGCAGCGTGGACGCAAAGTTTTACTCATAGACAAGTCGAATAAAGCAGGCAAAAAGATTTTGATTTCAGGTGGCGGTCGTTGTAATTTTACGAATTTTCACATTGACCCAAAAGCCTATATTTCTAACAACCCTCACTTCGCTAAATCTGCGTTATCGCACTATACGCAATGGGATTTTATTGC
>NZ_CDSC02000129.1 GCF_001298715.1 Bathymodiolus azoricus thioautotrophic gill symbiont | reverse complement strand
AAGGCAATCGAGTCCGCACTGTGGTTGAATCTAACCGCCAAATGCAAAACCAAAGAGACTACCTACCTTCACTAGAGCTTTCAATCAACCAAGCAAAACAACAAACCAACACCCTGCACATTGGCACTCATATATTTAGTGAAACCAGCAAAGACAACACGCAAAACCCCAGTCAAACCCGCTATCAACTCACCAGCCACCTACAATCCAATACCTTGGAGTTGGACGATAAAGCCCAAACTCTCAGTTACGAACACTACTATCCCTATGGTGGCACTACCCTCATCGCTGGTAAAGACAAAACCCAAGTGCAACAAAAACGCTACCGTTACACAGGTAAAGAAAGAGATGATAGCAGTGGTTTGTCTTACTACGGTGCTAGGTACCTAACCCCTTGGCTAACGAGGTGGATAAGCCCTGATTCAGCAGGGGCGGTTGATGGCTTAAATTTGTATGCTTATGTGGGCAATAATCCGCTTAAATATAGGGATCCAACGGGGCATTTTCCACTTATATCTTGGAGCGGATTTGTGAGCAACATTAACGCTTATAAGGCAAATCAAAGAGCATTGGATATTTGGGTTGGAGAAGCCCACGATACACCACAAGGAAATTATTTAGTAATGAATTTAAACTCTGAAATTAAATTTCAAAATTTTATAACGGAATCAGCTACTGCTGATGTAAACGAAAGACCTAGCCAAGATCCAGAATATATCAACACTTTCTATACGCAAGAGGAAATGCAAAAGTCATATTCGCACTTAACACCTAAAGAAGCCCAAGAATTAACAAATTCAACAATAAATGTAAAGATTCTAATGACACCCCTTAACTCCTATTTTATTGCTAGAGATTATTGGCGTGATAAAGAAGAATACGAAAGAATGCGAAGCATGGGAAGCTTCAAAGGAAGTTCAATCATTCTGGTTGGCGCAGGCCATACGCTAACAAATATAAGGCAGAATGAAGATGAAAACCCAAAAGCATACCCCGCTTTTAAATATATGGGTGAAAATCCAAGTATCGCTGCAACACCCAAAAGTGTCATTGATGGATATGTCGACTATTTTGATACTCATAGAACATCCGTGACACCTGATTTTGGTGTATAGGGTTGAGGGCAAGCACGATTCGAAAGAAGGTATTTTTTTAGTTCATGGACCAGAAGGTATTATGAGAGAGATATTTGGCAATATAATAGAGGAGGTGCCAATGAAGTTAGCCGACCTATCTGCTCCTGAAGCTGCACATCCGACACTACAAAGAAGAAGATGCATGACCTTATGAATTTACTAGAGT
>NZ_CDSC02000342.1 GCF_001298715.1 Bathymodiolus azoricus thioautotrophic gill symbiont | reverse complement strand
ATGCAAAGGCTCATGGTAGATAATTAATGTTTACATCCCCTTATCTTTGTGCACTTAGAGTTTGAATTTAGGTTATAATTTTTCGCAATTAATTAAACCTTAGGATAAAAAATGAAAAAACTACTATTAGCACTACCTTTCAGCATACTACTAACAGCGTGTGCCACAGAAGAAGTAAAGCCAACCTCAGCTCCCCAGCTCCAGCCCCTGTGGACATTATTGAAAATCCTGCTACATTTAAAACAAAATAAAATTATTTATTAAGAAAGTGTAGTGGCTAACACCTCGGCACTCTCCTGTACTAAATCCAAGTCTCTACCTTCGACCATTATTCGAATTAATGGCTCGGTACCTGAGGCACGAATCAGCACTCTGCCTGCCTCACCTAAAGATTTCTCTACTTTAAGTTGGGCTTTTTGCAGGGCTTGATGTTGTAATAAATTAATCTTTTTTTTGGTTTTAACATTGATGAGTACTTGCGGATATTTTTGTACCTCAGATTTTAATGCATTGAGTGTCTTACCACTTTTAACAAGCACCTCCAACACTTGCAAGGCAGCAATAATACCGTCACCTGAGGTGGTTTGCTCAAGACAGATAATATGTCCTGAGCCTTCACCACCTAAAACAGCATTGTTTTTTTGCATTTGTTCCATAACAAACCTATCACCCACATCGGTTTCGATAAAATCAATACCCAAATCTTTATAGCCGTGACGCACACCAAGATTGGTCATTTGTGTGCCAACTACAGTATTATTTTTAAGTCTATTTTGCGCTTGCCAGGCCTTAGCAATGATGAAAACCAACTCATCACCATCCACTAATTCACCACTGCTATCCACCATCATTAAGCGATCACCATCGCCATCAAAAGCAATACCTAAATCGGCTTTATTTTCTAATACAGTTTTCTGTAAGTGCTGGGTATCTGTGGCGCCACAATCAAGATTAATATTAAAACCATCGGGCTGATGGTTAATGACAACAATATTGGCACCCAATTCGGCGAATACATTTTCTGCAATGTGATAAGTGGCGCCATTCGCACAATCAATTACAATATTAAGACTAGATAAATCAATGTTTTTATCAAATGTATGTTTACAAAAATCAATGTAACGGCCTAAAGATTGCTCGTGACGAATGGCTTTACCAATATTTTCACTGGTAACACTAACCATAGGCTCACTCAAACGCTTCTCAATAGCCTTTTGGTCTTGGTCGCTAAGCTTAAAACCTTTATTGGAGAAAAATTTAACCCCATTATCTTGAAAATGATTGTGCGATGCGCTAATAACCACGCCCGCTGTGGCACCATAAGTTTGCGTGAGATACGCAATAGCAGGCGTTGGCATTGGACCTAACAAACCGACATCCACACCGGCAGATAAAAAACCTGCTTCAAGCGCAGATTCAAATAAATACCCTGAAATACGGGTATCTTTACCAATAACAACACTGGAGTTTTCGTTTTTTTGTGCCAAAACTGAACCAACTGCCCAACCTAATTTCAAAAAAAAATCCGCTGTGATTGGCTTTATGCCAACTTTGCCTCGTATGCCATCTGTTCCAAAATAATTACTCAACTCACACTCCCTAAAACCATTAATGCATCCTTAGTTTCTGCCACATCATGCACACGCACGATATCCGCACCGTTTTGAACCGCCATTATAGCCCCCACAACACTACCTGTCACTCTTGCGTCTACCTTTTTACCGCCAAGCATTTGCCCAATCATAGTTTTGCGCGATATTCCTGCTAAGAGTGGCAAGCCAAAACTTTTGAATTCTTCAAAGCGACGCAGAATTTTTAAATTGTGTTCATAGGTTTTACCAAAACCAAAACCTGGGTCTAAAATAAGTTTTCTCTCGCTGATACCTGCACCAATACAAGCTTCAACCCTACCTGCAAAAAAATACTTAATATCTTCTATCACATCATCATACACAGGCCTTAACTGCATACTTTTTGGCATGCCTTGCATATGCATC
Organism: Bathymodiolus azoricus thioautotrophic gill symbiont; assembly: GCF_001298715.1. Lineage (GTDB taxonomy): Bacteria > Pseudomonadota > Gammaproteobacteria > PS1 > Pseudothioglobaceae > Thiodubiliella. Next base: position 2,415 of record NZ_CDSC02000342.1, on the reverse strand, counting down.
AAGCATACATCAACACCCAACTCACTCGCTGTTTCTAACGCACCATTGACACGCAAAGCACAAACATCGTTAATCATGCTGGCACCTGACTCAACGGCCTGCATCATCACTTCTGGTTTTGAAGTGTCAATTGAGATGGGAATATCAGTAGTTTTAGCAAGCGCCTTAATCACAGGAATAACACGCGCAAGTTCCTCTTTAAGAAAGGTAGGATCAGCATCTGGACGCGTAGATTCACCGCCAATATCAATAATATCAGCACCCTGCTTAATCATACATTGCGCACTTTGAATCGCATCAGAAATATCAAAATGTTGTCCGCCATCAGAAAACGAGTCAGGCGTTACATTCAACACGCCCATAATTTTTGCACTCATGATAATAGCAAAGGCAGGCCAGGTTGGTTTAGGCTACTTGCTCGCTACCACCATCACTTAATGGTTCTTCAGTAGAGTCACCACTTATATCTTCTGATACATCAGCGCCACCTTTACCCAGTTCAGTAGAAGCAACATCAGAGTCAATAATCGCTGCTGCTTCACGCATTGGTTTTCTCTGCATCAAATCGTCAATTTGAGCTTTATCAATGGTTTCAAACTCCATCAAGGCTTTGGTCATTTCAACTAAGATGTCTTTATTGTCTTTTAAAATTTTTAAAGCCATTTGATAATTGCTATCAATAATTTTACGAATTTCAAGGTCAATAATTTTAAAAGTTTCTTCTGAGATGTGCTTATGTTTAGTAACTTGCTTACCTAAAAATACCTCACCCTCATCTTCACCATACGCCAAAGGACCTAAGATATCTGACATACCCCATTGCTTGACCATCTTATGTGCAATCTCAGTAGCGCGTTCAATGTCGTTACTCGCACCCGTGGTTACTGCATCATCACCATAAATCAAGCCTTCGGCAATACGCCCGCCAAATAATGCTGCTATTTGAGAATTCAACTTGCGTTTAGAGATGCTGTAACTGTCTTTTTCTGGCAAGAACATTGTTACACCTAGCGCACGACCTCTTGGAATAATACTAACCTTATAAACAGGGTCATGCTCAGGCACCAAGCGTCCAACAATCGCATGCCCTGCTTCATGATAAGCTGTCATTTCTTTCTCGGCATCATCCATCACCATACTTTTTCTCTCGGCACCCATCATAATCTTATCTTTGGCTTTTTCGAACTCTTGCATACCCACTAATTTTTTGTCCTTACCTGCGGTAATCAATGCAGCCTCATTACACAAGTTTGCTAAATCTGCACCTGAAAACCCTGGTGTGCCTTTAGCAATATTGATAGATTGGACATTTTTTGCAATCGGTAATTTTTGCATATGTACTTTTAAAATTGCATCTCTGCCATTAATATCTGGCAAACCAACCATGACCTGACGGTCGAAACGCCCTGGTCTAAGTAGTGCAGGGTCCAATACATCTGGACGGTTAGTGGCAGCAATAACAATAATACCTTCAGAGCCTTCAAAACCATCCATCTCAACCAACATTTGGTTGAGTGTTTGCTCGCGCTCATCGTGGCCACCGCCCATGCCAGCACCACGCTGACGACCAACTGCATCAATCTCATCAATAAAGATAATGCAAGGTGCATTTTTCTTAGCTTGTTCAAACATATCACGAACGCGTGACGCACCAACACCTACAAACATTTCAACAAAATCAGAGCCTGAAATGAAGAAAAATGGCACTTCTGCTTCGCCTGCAATGGCTTTGGCTAATAAAGTTTTACCTGTGCCTGGCGGGCCCACTAAAAGCACACCTTTGGGGATTTTGCCGCCAACTTTGGTAAATCTGCCAGGGTCGGATAAGAAATCAACCAACTCTGAAACATCTTCCTTGGCTTCTTCCACTCCAGCCACATCTTTAAAGGTGATATCTGACTCATCTTTGCTGATTAATCTGGCTTTAGATTTGCCAAAATTCATTGGATTTTTGCCACCCATACCACCACTGCCTTTCATGGTGTAAAGAATCACACCAATCAATAATAAAATTGGTGCCACTGAAATAACCAACTGCTTAAAAAATCCATCTTTCTCAGGTGGTTTAGCAACCACCTCCACACCGTTGTTTAATAGATCACCCATTAGCCCTAAGTCTCTAGCGCCATAAGTGCTAAATTGCTCGCCACCTGCACCGACACCAGTAATGTCGTTACCAGAAATAGTGACGCTAGAAACATCACCCTGCTTAACACTTTGAATAAACTGAGAGTAAGTAATCTCATTTTTATCCTCGCCCATCTCAAACTGGTTAAAAAGTGAGGTTAAGGAAATACCTAAAACCAACCAAAATAATAAATTTTTAAACATAATGCAAAATTAATAAAAAATAAGAAAACAAATATACCCTAATATGTATACTTTTATGTAGAGATGAATACCCAAATCCAAAAA
>NZ_CDSC02000145.1 GCF_001298715.1 Bathymodiolus azoricus thioautotrophic gill symbiont | reverse complement strand
AGGAAACATCTACATGTATGGAAGGTTCTGTATTAAGTTTCCTCAAAGCAGAATGAAAGGTGAGCGACACAGGCTCAGCCCACTGAGCCTCTAGTTTTTCTTGCAGTATGATCATCTTTATGGGTTATTTAAGGGCCACTGCAGGACATATATAATATTTAACATAGTATCTCCAGGAGGAAAATATTAAATAAAAATTATTCATACCTGAAACCACTATTTTTAAAATCATTTGACAGCAGACATGGGTGGAAGGTTCCTTTGGTGGTGCTCTACCAAATGTCAGTTATTTGTGTCAATTACAAATCCAAGATGGTTACCACCGCAGGACAAAATGTTAGCATAGGGCCCAATGGTTTTTTCTCAGAAACTAGAAACGTGATTGAAACCAAAATGTACTCATTGAATGGTCCTTTACAAAATGTTTTGTTCAAGATGGCTGCCCAATATACATTCATGTAGGTTCCTTAAAAAATATTTGTAATTATTCTTAATTGTACTGCCTTCTATCTCTGTCAGCAGTGCGTGAAACTAAATTTTGTGGTATCATAGACCAATCTCTATTTTACATAGACCTCACTGTACATTATATACAAAATTTTGAAAATTTGACATAAACATTGTCTACTCTACTGCTAATTTTGCACACTGTGTCAGTGCTTTGATTTAAGTGTTAGCAAAACTCATTTAATAATATCCATGCCACCTTTGAATTCATCTTAACATGCGATCTATTAAAAGATAAAAACTTCATTATTCCTTGTGGTCAAGATCACCCTGACATGATATTTATGTGTGACACTCAGTCATGATCTTATACATTCACTTGTCAAATATTATAATAGTAGAAAGTTTAAAAATGTTGCTCTGTAGAACATACAAAATGTACAACTGATTTATAAAAAATATAGATAAAAATACTTAAGCTGAACATTTAAGGTGAGGGTAAGTGACAGTAATCTCATTTTTTATGCACAACACTCTGCCATGTCATAATAAAAAGTCTGCACTGGACAAAGACATGTCGACAGACGACATTTTGAAACCAGTGTACCTCCTCAGCTCTATTGTGGGAGTGTTTTATTATGTACTTATAATTTACCAGTTAAAATCTTGACATCTTATTTCAGATGAAAAACCTGATGTGTTGTATTCAGATATTGGTGGTATGGATATACAGAAACAAGAAGTCAGAGAGGCTGTAGAATTACCACTCACCCACTTTGATTTATACAAACAAATTGGTATTGACCCACCAAGAGGTGTACTAATGTTTGGTCCTCCAGGATGTGGAAAAACTATGTTAGCAAAGGCAGTTGCTCATCATACAACAGGTACTCAAATGTTAAGTTTTATCATTGTTTGTGATTAATTGTAATTGTTTACAAAGAACATTTACACAAAAGATATTGTAAAATACAACAATTTAAAATTTTCTTTCCCATGCTTACCATTGAGAGATAAAATTTGTTACATTTTGAAATAGAAATCGCTCATTGATAAGAGAGTGCCACCTACTTATGCTACCATTACCTATCACCACTTAGTTGTCAGTTTTATATTTCTGTCCACAGAGAGGTTTACTTGTTACAACTTTATGTGATACAAGTTTTCCATTGACATACAACTGGTTGGTACTTTTTATCAGGCTTTGGTTTTTTTGACAAATAAAACTGACTTCTACTAAATAAATGGAATATAGTTGAAAATGGCTTTAATCACACATAATCTAGTCATTTCCTGTTAAAAATGTCTTTGTTATAAATTTATATTGATTTGTTAGACTTTTACATGCCACAAAATTTCACTCTTTCCAGCATCATTTATCCGTGTTGTTGGCTCTGAGTTTGTACAGAAGTATTTAGGAGAGGGACCTAGAATGGTGAGAGATGTGTTCAGATTGGCAAAAGAAAATGCTCCTGCCATTATATTTATAGATGAAATAGATGCCATAGCAACCAAAAGATTTGATGCTCAAACTGGAGGTAATGATCGTATTGTAATTATAGTATGATGACATTTTAAATAAGGAAGTAAAATAGTTGATCATATTATTGTTAAACAATAGTGATTCTCTCTGACATTAAATATAGGAAGAACGGACCACATTCTATAGATATGTTGACTTGTAGAGGTTAACTTTACTTTCACTTTGGGTAAAAAGTGAAATGCAAGTGGCCCTGTGTTTTTGACAAGTAGGCAGAACTTCTTTTGCCATATGGCATACATGAAAATGTTGATATTGCATTTCGGTTCAAAGGAACTTTTTGATGTTGTCTGAAGTAAGTTCTAGTCAAGCGTAATATATTACACAAAAGTTCCAAAAAATTACATTTATTTGTTTCTGTAAACTTTTACGTCTCAATAATCATTGAAAGATATCGGGGCACTTCTGATAATCCCCAACCAAACCTGATTGAAACGTTACGTTACTCAACGTTCTGTAAAAACTTGTGATTGATCTCTTTATCTCTGTTGACCAGGGAAATGGATACACATTTTGTGTTTTTTAAATAAATACATATGTACATATATGTATGAACTAGATAATTTGAGCAGGAGATATAGTTCCATCATTAGTCTCTGTCTGTATGTCCTTAAATGTACCTATGAGGAAATAAGTAAAAATGTCTTCCTTTTTAGTTGGTTCTTGGTCAAATGTACTCCAGTTTTCAAAT
>NZ_CDSC02000068.1 GCF_001298715.1 Bathymodiolus azoricus thioautotrophic gill symbiont | reverse complement strand
TTTGGATTTAGTGGTAATAGACTGTCTTATAAGATGTTGGTATTAATATAAGTTAGTCCCTAAAAAATAGTCAAAACCCTCTGTGATTTGTTGTTGCATTTTTACCTTCTGATTAATTGCTTCAAATAATACTATAAATAAATTATACATTTGTATAATTTTAATTTAAACAATAAAGTTTCACTAAGTTTTAGTATAATAAACATTATGATTAATCAAGTAAAAACCTATTTATTAGCATTACAAGCAGATATTTGCACACAATTAGAGGCTGTTGATACTGAGGCGACCTTTATTAAAGATAAGTGGAAAAAGCCTAATAACAAAGGCAATGGACTAACCAGAGTACTCACGAATGGTAAAGTATTTGAGCAAGCAGGGGTAAATTACTCGATTGTGCATGGTGATGATATGCCAGCTTCTGCCACTGCACTTAGGCCTGAGCTAGCAGGGCGTCGTTTCACTGCTTTAGGGGTGTCGTTAGTGATTCATCCGCACAACCCTTATGTGCCAACTTCACATGCCAATGTGCGTTTTTTCTTAGCAGAAAAAGATGGTGAAGACCCGATTTGGTGGTTTGGTGGTGGTTTTGATTTAACTCCTTATTATGGCTTTGAGGAAGACTGTATTTTTTGGCATCAAAATGCTAAAGATGCTTGCACACCGTTTGGTGATGAGGTGTATCCAAAATATAAAAAATGGTGTGATGATTACTTTTATATAAAGCACCGTGACGAACAACGCGGGATTGGTGGCTTGTTCTTTGATGATTTGAATGAAGGTAGTTTTGAGCAGTGCTTTGCTTTTATGCAAAGCGTGGGTAATAGTTATATTAAGGCTTACAGACCCATTGTAGAAAAACGCAAAGACAGTGAATATGGTGAGAGAGAGCGACAATTTCAGTTATATCATCGTGGTCGCTATGTGGAGTTTAATTTGGTGTATGACCGTGGCACACTGTTTGGTTTACAAACGGGTGGGCGCACTGAGTCAATCTTAATGTCCTTGCCGCCAAAAGTAGCGTGGGAATATCAATACCAGCCAAAAGCAAACAGCCCAGAAGCCAAACTATACGAATACTACCTCAAACCACAGGACTGGATTAATGCAAACTAATTTAGATGTTAAAAGATTACTCTGCCCCATGCCCGTCATTCGACTGGGAGAGGTGATTGAGAAAATTGATATAGGCGATACCATTCAGATAATTGCCACCGACCCTGGTGTCTTGCACGATATACCTGCTTGGTGCAAGGTGCATGGACACAAAGTGCTTGCTTGTGATGAAAAAACTAACGAGATTATTCTAATGGTGGAAAAAATATAATTTTTTTAGAGGGCTTTACTCTAAACCTAAAAAAGATTATTGACATGAAAAATAGCAGGTAGAATTGGAAATTAGTATCCAGTTTACTGGGGAAACTTCATAATATAAAACCCCAGCGTAAGTAAAATATTTACAAAGTCTGGAAACTTTTAGACATCTATGTCGATGAGGCAAGATTTAAGCGGTATTGATACCTTTGGCTTGGATGAAACCAGTGTTGCCAAAGGGCACGACTATATCACCCTATTTGTTGATTTATACAAAAAGGCAGTGGTGCATATTAGTGATGGTAAGAGCGCCAAAACTGTGCATGATTTTGTGGCAACATTAGAATAACAAAATGGCAACAAAGAGCAAGTTAAAGCTATTAGTTGCGATATGTCCCCTGCTTTTATTAAGGGCGTATGTAAGGCGATGCGTATGCGTGAGACCTTCCAGCAAATTTATCAAGCCCCTGATATGCAAACCTTTAGGCACTTGCTACAAAAATGGTATCACTGGGTTAGTCAGTGTAGTTTGCATCCAAGCACTACCCGCTTGTTTTTAACAAGAGCCCACTTGAGCGAACTATTTTCTAGTGGGTAGTGTTTGGACGCAATCCATTAATTCTCTTTTGAGCGATGGCATACTTCCTCCTACATGGAAAAATGAGATAGGTGGTCAAGTCTCTTGGCGAATACTTCGTTAGAAACTTATATGCAAAATCCAAAGTGGTTTGACTTAGAGCACCCTGAAACAGACAGAGGGTGTTTTGATTGCCATATATATAATCCTGAGACACTAAATGGACTTCATTTGAGTCATATATTCAATGTAGCAAAAGATTACGGAACTTGTACTTTTGATGCGAAATTTTTAACGATATTTGATTTTAAGAATCTACTATTGTAATAGTAAAAGGGGCGCCACCCCTTTATTTTATTGAAACAATTCTTTTATTTTGGGTAATAAAAATTCAGATAAATCTTTAAACGGTATAAGTATTTTAACAATGCCTTCTGATCCTGGCGCTACCTGATATTTGTCAAAAGAAATTAATAAACCTTTTTGAGTCAATACCACACTATCAAAGTTTTCTTGCTTAGGGGTGGTACCATCTTCGATAAATATATTATTTTCTTGTGGGTATTTTTTATGTAATTTTGTACGGGAAATTTCTGACAATGTTGATAAATATGTGTCATTAGAGAAAAAATCTGACAAATATATTTCCTTACCGCTAGCTCTGTGGAATATTCTAGAGGAAATGCTATCATTTCCACTGCCACCAGTATTAGTGTGTTGGTTAAATATAAATGCAATGTAATCTTCTGATACAAAAGAAACATCAAAATGTTGAACATAATTAGTGATAAATGTTGCTGCTTCTAAATTAGTTTCCGCAACATATTTCTTATAACTACTCTCTTGCTTTTTTGCTTCCTTATAAAATTCATCAATAAATTTTTGACTGAGTTGTCGAAGGGTTTTATTAATAGTTTTATTTTGTGTCACAGGAGTTACAACGAGGATCGTAGATCTACCCTCGTTGAACTGATCTTTTGTGGTGTTTACCGAAATCGAAATGCCCTTATATTTTGTTTCATCATGCCAAATAATTTGTTTAGCTTGGTAATTATCTGTTAACCCTATTTCTCCAATATTATTTTTGCTTAATAACATCCAAATCGTACCAATCAATGTGGCAGCAAATATAGGGATGATAATTTTTAAATTTAATTTATTTGAGGCTTTTGTATAACGCATAATTTTTCATCTTAATTTCAATTTTTATATTTTTTCAAAATTACCTG
>NZ_CDSC02000048.1 GCF_001298715.1 Bathymodiolus azoricus thioautotrophic gill symbiont | reverse complement strand
ATCACCAAGCCTAATGACCCACGTAGCGATGATAAAGCAAGAGAATTAATCACCTTGCTTAAAGATAAAAATGTAGCCGTAGTACAGGATGATAAGCAAATTACCGAACAAGCAGACTTGATTATTGTTGTGGGTGGTGATGGCTCTTTATTAAACACTGCTCGCACTTTTGTTGATAAAAAAATCCCAATATTGGGTATTAACTTAGGCAGACTCGGATTTTTAGCAGATGTGCCTGTCACTAATATGGAAGAGATTGTAAGCGAAGTATTAAATGGCGACTTCACCAAAGAAGAGCGTCGCCTGCTATCGTGCCAAGTCGAACAAGATGGCAAGATATTAGGGCAATTCTTGGCACTCAATGATGCGGTTGTTCATAGAACAGAAACTTTAAAAATGATTGAATTTGATTTATTTATTGACGATAAATTTGTCAGCAATCAGCGTGCTGATGGATTGATTATCACCACACCAACTGGCTCAACTGCTTATGCTTTGTCAAGTGGCGGGCCTATTATGCACCCCGGTGTAGATGCTATTGGCTTGGTGTCTATTTGTCCGCACACCATGAGTCACCGCCCTTTGCTGGTACCAGGTGATAGTGAAATAGTTATTAAAGTAAAGAACTCAGAAGATGGGGCAATTGTTAGTTTTGATGGGCAAACCTCGGTTCCCATTAAGACAGGGCAAGACATTCGTCTGCACCAATACAGCAGTGCCATTGACTTGTTGCACCCAAAAAATTATGATTACTTTGAGATCATTCGCTCCAAATTACATTGGGGCACCAAACTCTAGTGTAAGGCTATGTTATCTCAATTATCGGTTAAAAATTTAGCGGTTGTCGAGGCGCTTGATTTATCTTTTGAATCTGGCATGAGCACCGTAACTGGTGAGACGGGTGCTGGCAAATCTATTCTTCTGCAAGCCTTAAATTTAGCATTGGGTCATCGTAGTGATTCCACACTTGTGCGTCACGGGCAAGACAAGGCTGAAGTAAGTGCCGCCTTTGATGTGGCAGGTCAAAAAAAGATACAAAACTATTTACAAGAACAATCGTTAGAGGAAGATGGGGAGTGTATTCTGCGTCGTATTATTAGTAGCGATGGTCGCTCAAAAGCCTTTGTGAATGGTGTCAATGTGCCACTTTCAATCATGAAGGCTGTGGGTGAATTATTGATTGATATGCACGGTCAAAACGAACACCAACTCTTATTGCGCAACAATCAGCAGCGTGACTTATTAGACGCTTATACACAAAGCTCTGAGTTATGCGATACACTTAATACGATTGTGTCTGAATACAATACAATTAACAGTCAAATTAACGAACTAAGCAACAACCAAGACCTCAAACAGCAACAGCAAGAATTATTACAACACCAATTGCAAGAATTAAAAGACTCTGCCCTTACCCAAGATGAGCTTGACACAATTGAACATAGTTTTAAAACTAGCGCAAATGCCAGTAGTTTGATTGAAAAAACCACACAGGTGTTAAACCAACTCGAACAAGAGTCAGGCGCTAACGCACAGTTGCTAAATTTAAGCCATGTGCTCAATCAAGCACTTGAAACTGATGAAAAACTCGCGCCAATTGCACAAATGCTTTCCAGCGCACAAGTACAAACTCAAGAAACCATTTATGGGCTCAATCATTATTTGAGCAGTCTGTCATTTGACGAGCAGACCACTGCTGAGCTGGAAGCGCGTTTAAGTGAACTACACGATTTAGCACGCAAACATACCTGTCAAATCACCGAATTAATCACCACTCAAGACAACATTGCACAGTCCCTACAAGACATTGGCGGTGCTAGTGCATCACTAGATGGTCTACAACAACAAAAAGAAACTTTGGCGCAACAATATCATCAACAAGCTAAAGCCCTAAGCAAAGTTAGACTTGAAAAAGCCAGCTTATTATCAAACTTAGTCACTGAGGCGATGCAAGTCTTAGGCATGCCAGGCAGTGTGTTTAAAGTTGATCTGCCAAAAAAAGCACTTGGAGTGCATTACAACGGCGATGAAAGCGTTGATTTCTTAGTCCAAACCAATATGGGCAGTGACTTTAAAGCCTTAAAAAAAGTCGCCTCAGGCGGTGAATTATCGCGCATCTCTTTAGCAATTTCAGTCGTCAGTAGCGATAGTGAATATACCCCAACTTTGATTTTTGATGAAGTTGATGTCGGCATTAGTGGCGCAGTCGCTGAAGTGGTTGGACAAAAACTCAAACAACTCAGCCAACATTATCAAATTATTTGCATCACCCACTTAGCGCAAGTCGCTGCCTTTGGTCACCAACACTTGCGCGTGCAAAAAGCACAAGAACAGAGTGGCGCACAAACTACAGTTGCGCAATTGTCTAATGATCAGCGCGTGGATGAAATTGCCCGTATTTTAGGAGGTTCAATGATTACTGATAAAACACGCACTGCTGCTGCAGAAATGATTAGTTTGAGTGTTTAGCAGACAACGCACTAGCGGTTGGCTGGAATGATTTGTTAGACTTTTTATGGCCATTTTCTCTTTCTCAAAACATATTGACGATCATCATATATCCATTCAAGAAACTCTTGCATTTGAGGAAATGGAGCTACATCAAAGCCATAAGCCAACCGACTGAGTTCTGAAATTAAATCCCGAATTGGTGAAAGTATATTCATTAGATGTAAAACCGCATACCTAACCGCTTGATCATGTAATCCTGGTAACGCCAATGCTTCCTCTGTTGTAAGAGGTTGCTTATTCAGTCCCTGCATTATAGTCATCGTCATATCGTCAATATTACTTAGTCAGCCCTTAAAAACCACACAAAACATTGATTTATAACAATAAAACCAACAATAACCCTAGA
>NZ_CDSC02000096.1 GCF_001298715.1 Bathymodiolus azoricus thioautotrophic gill symbiont | reverse complement strand
TGCTCATCAATTAAAGTCTCAACCATTTCAATCTTTGGCGGTAAATTAAAATAATCTACTCTGTATTTAATCGGGGTTTTTCCCAGCGCCTTAGTTTGCGTTTTTTCTTTAGAGTACTCATTATTATAAGCAATTTCAAAGAAAGATTTTTTGATATACTCCTTAGATTGCCATAATGGCTTGTACGCATTAACCTGCGTAACAAGTAAAAAAATCAGTGAAAACTTAAATCCAGACTTGATTAACTTAAACCTAGAAAAAACACTTACTGCTCGTTAAGTGCACCGCCAAAACCTCGTGTAATTGGCTTGGTTAAATATTTAAACAAGGAGCGCGTACCGACTTTAATATCAATGGTACCAGACATTCCTAATTTAACCTTAATTTCTTTAGATTTTGCATTGTTCTTATGCTCTGGACCTTGTATCTCTACATTCACTTGATAAAAAGTAACTTGTCTACCTGATGGGTCTTTATCTAGTAAAGTGTCAGAACTAATATAAGTCACGATGCCTTTTAAACCACCAAAAACTGTATAATCAAATGCATCCAATTTGATGACAACAGGTAGTCCAAGATTGACTCGACCAATATCAATAGGATTAATTCTTGCCTCTAAAATAACACCGCCTTGAGAAGGCGAAACCTCCATTAATTGATCACCAGACCTAAGGACGCCACCAATAGTTGTCACTTTTAATTCCTTAACCACGCCAGAAACAGGTGAATGAATATTAGTATATTCCAAAATACTTTCTTGTTCTCTAAGTTTATGCAGGTTTTTGGCAAGATCCCCTTCTAATCTTTCAATCTCACGAGAAGCTTTTTCATAATATTGATTTTTGACTTCCATAATCATACGCTTAAACTCTAAACGCTTTTGCTTTGATCTTAAAACCTCTAACTCACTTACATCACCCGTTTTGGCCAATGTTTGTGTCATCTCCCACTCCTTGTTGGCAAGATCAAGGCTTTCTTCTAACACGCCAACTTCTTGATTTAAAGAGCGTTTTTTCTGCACATAAAGCGCTTTCTGTGCATTAATAAAATCAGGATAACTTTGTGTTAGTTCGTCAAATACGATTGGCTCTTCCAATACTTCGGCACTTGCTCTTGCTAATGCTGATTTTGAATAGGCAACTTGAGATCTAATCTCATGATAACCAGCTTGAGCTCTATCTTTCTCAAGTGTTGCAAGGAGTTCTCCTTGCTTAACTTGATCACCCTCTGATACCAGCAACTTAGACAAAACACCGCCATCAGCAACTTGAATAATCTGGGTATTCCCATTTGCCACAATACTACCTTGAGAACGCACAGTCTCATCAATATCAAACAAACTCGCCCATAACAAAAAACCAACAAAACCACCCAATAAAACATAACTAACAGAAAATGAATGTTCAATTTTTGACAAAACGGATTCTAATTTTATTTTCATTTTTGCTTTGCCCCTCCAGAAAGCTGAGCGATAATCTCATCTCTTGGACCATCCATAATCACTTGACTTTTGTTAACAACAATTAATCGGTCTATCAATTCTAACATTTCCATTTTATGTGTGACTAACACCAAAGTATCTTCTGGGGTTAGTATTTGTTTAAATAAATTAATCAATAATCTTTCTAAATTTTTATCAACTGAGGCAGTTGGCTCATCAAGTAGCCAAAATTTAGGAGATCGTAAAACCACTCTTGTTAAATTAACCAGTTGTTTTTGACCGCCAGAAAGCCCCATTCCTCCTTCAAATATCTCTTGTTCTAAACCCTTTTCATGGCTTGCAATCACACTATCTAACAACCCTGTCATTTTGGCAACTTCTAAAATCTTGCCATCTCCTGGATCAACCAAACCTAAAATCAAGTTCTCTCTGAGTGTGCCTTTAAACAAACGCCCCTCTTGTTGCAAGAATCCAATTTTTTCAGCTAACATGGGTTTAGAAATATGCGCCAAATCAATATCATCTAGTAAAATTCTACCGATATTTGGTTTATACATGCCGCTCAACAAGCGCAATAGGGTTGTTTTTCCAGAGCCAATTGGACCCAGAACTGCAATTTTCTCGCCTGGTTTAATAGTTAATTCTGGCAACACGAGTGCCACTTTTCCACCATAATTAAATTGTGTCTTAGGCTCAATATAGAATTCTCCACGCAAATTCTCCAAGACAATCGGCTGCTCTATATCGTCATGATCACACTTTAAATCCCAAATAGCATCTAAAGAGCGAATCGCTGATTTGGTGTTAGCCCATTGCACTAAATGAGAAGGGATTTGTGCAACAGGCGCTAAAATTCTACCTGATAAAATTGAACAAGCAATTAAACCACCCATTGTTAAACTACCACCACCAATTAACAGTGCACCTGATGCCACCATTAAAATAAAAGATGACTGTTGAAAAAGAGCAACCATATACTGAGATTGATCTGTCATGCGTTTCATCTCTAAATCATAACCACGCCCTTCGTCAGTCACATTCATCCAATTAGACAGCATGCGCCAACCTCCTTGACCTGATTTAATGGTCTCTGCGCCTTCTACTGATTCAACCAATAATCCAACTTTAAGATTCACCGATTCATTAATGTTATCAGCAAGTGCTTCTATTTTTTTATGAAAATACAAGCCAACAAAAGTTGCAATCACAAAAAATACCACGGGTACTAACGCTAAATAACCGCCAATCAATAAGATTAAAGCTATGTAAAACAATACAAAAGGCACATCAACAATCAAGTAAGTTGTAATTGCTGATAGAAAATTTCGCACTGATTCATAACCTCGCATTTGAGACGCCAAACTTCCTACACTTTTTGGTAATTGATCCATTCTCAGCGATAAAAATCGCTTATAAACATCTCTAGATAAACGCCTATCAACACTTTCAATGAGTTTTTCATACAACCCTGCACGCACTAATTTAGCAACAAACTCTAGTCCAACAATAAAAAGTATGCCAATGGTTAATACGAGCAAAGTTTGTTGCGCACCTGTTGGCACCACACGGTCATAAATTTGCATTGAATAAAATGCACTAGTAACAGCAACCGTATTGATGAGCACACCAGAAACCGAAGCATCGATCAACCATTTTTTATGCCTAATCAACTCAGATTTAACCATTTGAAAAATTCGACTGCTATTTGCATCAAATTTTTTCTTAAGCTTTAAAGAAAAAATCTCATAATCATTAAAATCTTCAATAACAACTTCCAACCAAGTGTTCTGCTCAATTGAAAACCACTCAGAAATCCACTGCTCTTTACTATTAAGGGTTTTTAAAATACCCCATTTTTTTCCAATATTATCAAATATCAATAACGGCAAAAGCGAAGGGTCGTCAACAGATTTAAGTTTTTTAGGTTTGTGTACTAATAATGCCTGACAAATATTTTGTAATATTGAAAAATTAGCAAGACCTTCTTTAACTTCATCTTCAATAACTTGTTGCAATTCAACACGGTCAAAACGCGATCGTTGCATTTGCGATAGACGCTGCAGAGTGCTTAACAGTATTTGTTTAATGTCGTTACTTTTATTTGTATTTGTTGTCATGATTTTTTACTATATACTAAATTGCATCAGCACCTTTAATGCGTATCGCCAAGCGCCAACTAACCGATAAAGACCCTGCAGTCATATCTGCAATCTGAGATTTTAACTGCGCTACTTCACGAATAGAATTCATCACATCTTGCCATTGTTTTCTACCTGCTAAAAATTGTCGATACCAAGACTGTTGTATTTTTTGTGATGCCAATAAAGCAGACTCTAGTAGTTTATTTTGTTTAGATAGTGACTGATAAGAGAGCCAATCATTTTCAAATTCTGTGATTGTTTTTTTGTTCTGGGTCTCTAAATCAAGCAAAATAGAGCGCTCTTCTAATCTTGCTCTCTCAATTTTAGAGAATGCACTTAAACCTGCACCAAAACTGCTAGAGAGTTCAAGAAAAATACGGTTCTCGGTATCGGCATTAACAATATTATGATTGCCCCATTGCCTCTCAACTCTTAAATTAAGCTGTGGAGACAAACTAGATTTTGCTTGCTTATAAGTTGAACGACTCTCTTTAACTTTTCCTGATAATTCTTTTAACTTTGGATCAATTTCAAGCGCTTGATTAAGTAATACTTTTTTCACACCATCAATCACATAATTAGTTGAAATATTTTCAATTAAAAGATCTGTATTTAAAGACTCACCAACCAACTCTTCCAACTGCAGTAATGCCTCTTGATGTTTTGTAATAGCAGAATTTAAATTAGCGCTTACTTGCAGTAGACGACTACTAACTAATAACAAATCACTCCCAGAGGAAAGTCCTTGCTCAATACGACGCTCAATTCTTTTTTGTAAAGACTCATACTCTTGTTTACTTTCAGAAAATGCTTCACGCTTTAAATGACTACCATACCAAGCACTATAAAAACGAATCACATTAAAAGCCAAGTTCCTTTTTACAACACGTGAGATAGACTTACGAATACTCAGTTGTGCCTGAGCTTTTTCCATACCTGCATCAATTCTGCCTCCTGCCCAAAGTATTTGATTAAGCCCCAGCCTAATAACTTTATCATCTCCAAGATAGCTTAGGTCTGCAGTTGAGGCTTTTACTTGGCTTATTGAAATGTTTGGTGTTGGGAAATACTGCCATTTTGCTGACTCAAGACTTTTTTCTGCAGAAGACAACAAAGAGGTGCTTGATTTAATTGAAGGGTGGTAATTAAATGCTTTATAAATCAAACCGTTTAAACTATAATTATCATCTTTTGCATTAACACTCAGACAAAAACTGCTTAATAAAAATACCAATAAATACCTAAAAAACATAGCGCCTCCTAATAAAATTCACCCTATTATAATCTAAAATATGTGTAAAAATTACAGGTGCAATATAAAGATTGTTTTTTATTGACTTTTTTCTATGAATCCTTGTAAATTCGCATCA
>NZ_CDSC02000234.1 GCF_001298715.1 Bathymodiolus azoricus thioautotrophic gill symbiont | reverse complement strand
TTAAACCCAGCCTTAGCCCTGCTAGGACAAGGTTTAAATAAATCACCAATTGGGCAAAAATTGGATTTTGCTAATCATTCCTATTTATGCAAAGGTCTCTAATGGCATTGAATCATTTTGGGGTTATGCTAAAAATAGACTGGTAAAGTTTAAAGGAATGAATAAAAGTATGTTTAATTTAGACCTTAAAGAATGCGAATTTAGATTCAATAATCTCAAGCAAAATATTTATAAAATTTTGCTTGGAATGTTTAGAAAAGAGTCGCTTAAGTTATCATGACCCAAAAAATATATTGTGTGATTAAGTCCTTATATAAATATAAATAGCCATTAAAATACGAGATTTCTAATCATTTTTATTTATACAAAACTTTTATGACTATTGATTTAATTAAGTTAAGGCGCGAACTTACCAGTAACGGCATTTCTAATGCTGATTTAGACAGTGATCCTTTTGTGCAGTTTAAAATTTGGATGAATCAAGCGGTTGATGCTGGGCTCACTTTGCCAAATGCGATGAGTCTAGCCACCAGTGATGAAAGTGGGGTGGGTATTAGAACAGTTTTATTGAAAACCTTTAATGAGCAGGGGTTTGTATTTTTTACCAATTATAATTCTAAAAAATCTAAGCAAATCTCTAGCAACCCTAAAGTGGCACTATTGTTTCCTTGGTTGGATTTGGAGCGTCAGGTAAAGATTTCTGGTACGGTAGAAAAAATATCAACTTTAGAATCCATTAAGTATTTTGCTTCTCGCCCTAAAGATTCTCAACTGGGTGCTTGGGCATCAAAGCAATCATCGATTTTGAATTCAAGACAAGTTTTGCTTTCTGAGTTTGATGTAATGAAGCGAAAATTTAGCGAAGGCGAAGTGCCTTTGCCAGATTTTTGGGGTGGTTATCGTGTGGTGCCATCTACGATTGAGTTTTGGCAAGGTAGAGAAAATCGCTTGCATGATAGATTTGTTTATGCGCGTAAAGATGATGTATGGGAGATTAATCGTTTAGCGCCCTGATTGCCTCAATCACTGTCTGAGTTTTAGGCTGTTTACCCGTCCAGAATTCAAATGCGCTAGCTGCTTGCTCAACCAACATGCCCAGACCATCAACAACCATTGATGCGTTATTATTCTGTGCCCAGTCCATGAAAGGGGTTTGCTTGCCATACATTAAATCATAACAAATTGCATTATTGGCTACGCCAGCGGTAATATTTGGCATCTGTTTCTCTAATGAAGCGCTGGTGGCGTTGATAATAATATCAACAGGGCCATCTTTGATTTTTTCTAAACCAAAGCCACAAGTTTCGCCATAAGACTCAAAGTCTTTGGCGAGTTGAGTGGCTTTTGACGCAGTACGATTGGCAATCATTACCTGTGCAGGTCGTTGTTGCAATAAAGGCAATAAGATGCCACGAGTTGCACCACCTGCCCCTAAAATTAACACAATTTTATTTTGTAAATCAATGCCAAGATTTTTAGTTAAGTCATTGAGTAGTCCAATGCCATCAGTATTTTCACCTATCAAGGTATTACCATCAACTTTAATGGTATTAACTGCGCCTGCAGTTTGCGCGTTGATTGAGTGCTTTGTTGCTAAGTTAAAAGCGTCAACTTTAAAGGGTACAGTAATATTAAATCCCTTGCCTCCTTGAGCGATAAAGTCTTGTGTT
>NZ_CDSC02000122.1 GCF_001298715.1 Bathymodiolus azoricus thioautotrophic gill symbiont | reverse complement strand
ATTAGAAAATGCAGGCCTACATTGGCATGAGAAAACCTTAGGGCAATTATTCTGCGATGAAAAATCAGCTGCAGTGCTAAAGTTGCTATTAAGAGAGTGCCAGCAAGTAGATATCAAACTTAATCTCAGTGTTGAAAGTATCGATTATTGCCACGGATACACGCTTACCACCAATCAAGGAACTTTTCAGGCATCCTCGTTGGTTATTGCTACAGGCGGTGCGTCCATTCCAAAGATGGGTGCTAGTGATTTTGGTTTACAAGTTGCCAAACAATTTAGGCTTAAATCTATTGCCTTTAAACCAGCTTTGGTACCACTTACTTTTCATCAAGAGGATATTGAGCATTATTTCAAAGATTTATCAGGCTTAAGTGTTGATGCAATCGTTAAGTGCAATAATCAAAGTTTTAGAGAAGGTATTTTGATTACCCATAGAGGTGTTAGTGGTCCAGCAGTGTTGCAGATCTCTTCTTATTGGCGAAAGGGCGACGCCGTGGTGTTTAATTTGTTGCCCGATTTGAAAGCGAGCGATTGGTTGTTAGAGATGCGTGATAGCAAGCCTAAATCTGAGTTAAAAACTATTTTAAGTACCTATTTTCCAAAGCGTTTGGCAATTCGCTTAGCGGATACTTTATTAGACAAACCCTTATCAAATAGTGCACTTAATCAGATTAAAAAAAAGAATTTAACCACTTTGGGTGAAAAACTCAATCATTGGGTGCTAATACCAAGTGGTACAGAGGGGTTGCGTACTGCTGAGGTTTGTGTGGGCGGTGTTAGTACTGATGAACTGTCCTCCAAGACAATGGAGTCTGTCAAGCAAAAAGGGCTATATTTTATTGGTGAAACAGTGGATGTAACAGGTTGGTTGGGTGGTTACAATTTCCAATGGGCCTGGTCATCTGGCTGGGCAGCAGGGCAATATGTTTAAAAATAATATTCAATACCAAACACTGAATTTAAAAAAAGGTGGGTGTTTATTTCATCAAGGGGCAAATATTGAGCGGTTATTTTTTCTTGAAAAAGGCAGGGTTAAATTAGTTCGAAATACGATAGAAGGGCAACCTTTAATTATTCAT
>NZ_CDSC02000186.1 GCF_001298715.1 Bathymodiolus azoricus thioautotrophic gill symbiont | reverse complement strand
TAATAGCTCAGAAATTCAATTGCTCAAAGTTTCCATTGCCCATGTTGAATTTGAAGCGCTACACCCCTTTAAAGATGGCAATGGTCGTATTGGCAGAATGTTAATTACCCTCATGCTATGGTCGCTGGGTTTACTCTCTCAGCCACATTTTTATATGAGCACCTATTTGGAAGAAAATAAAGATTTGTATGTTGATATTATGAGGGGGAGTTTCTAAGAATAACGATTGGGATTCTTGGTGTGTTTTCTTTTTTACTGCAGTGGAACAACAAGCTCTCAGAAATCTAGATACTGCTAAAAAAATTACAGGGCTTTATGAGCAAATAAAGGCTCCATTTACAGAAGTTTTATCCTCTAAATGGAGCGTCAAAGTGTTAGATTTTGTCTTTGCCAACCCTATTTTTAAGAATAACGGTTTGTCAAAAAGATGTGGATTTTCTACACAAAATGCTGCGCGTTTTAGTAAGGGTTTGTTAAGTGCAGGTCTAATAAAAGTCTCTATGGAGCCCTCTGGTAGACGGGGTGTAATGTATTCTTTCGAGCCATTGTTAGAATTAGTTCGAGTGTAGCACGCTAACAATCAGTTAATTTTGTTTAACCAAAATAAACAATACCCAACCCTATGACGCCACTCAGGAAAATCACACTCATAATTCCAACTTTAAAGCGAAATAATGCAATGAATGCAATGATAGCGATAGCGATGGCTATCCAGTCAATTTGGTTATTTTGATAGAGTATAGCAAAGGCAAAAAATAGCGCTAAATTCACAATCACACCCACCACAGTCGCTGTTACTGCGGATAACGGTGCGCTGAATTTCAAATCTCCACGCGTGGCTTCAACCCCTGGTCCGCCTAAGAAAATAAACAAAAATGAGGGCAAGAAAGTAAAGAAAGTAGCCACTGATGCACCTGCAAAACCTGCCATTAGCATTGAATCTGCGCCAAAAACTTCTTTTACAGTTGCACCCACAAAGCCCACAAATGCCACTACCATAATCAGAGGACCTGGGGTGGTTTCCCCCAAAGCCAAGCCATCCATCATCTGTGTGCTACTCAGCCAACCATACTGCTCAACACCGCCTTGGTAGATATAAGGCAACACTGCGTAAGCACCGCCAAAAGTAACAAATGCAGCTTTAATAAAGAACTCACCCATATCATACAAGACTTTATTATCCAAAAAACTCATCACTGCAATGCCAAGTACAACACCGACCACACAAAAACCAATTAAACGCGACAACTTAAATTTAGCATGTTCAGGAATAGGTGTATTGTCATCAATCAATGCTGGGCCGTAACTGTTTTTGCCGTTGCCGTGATGCTTGCCCGCCTTAAAAGTATCAGGTAAAAATTTTGCACTTATATAGCCAATTAAAGCAGCACTTAAAACAATATAAGGGAAAGGCACTTTCAATGCAAAAATCGCAACAAATGCAAGTACTGCAAGTACTTTTAGAATATTGTTTGATAAGGCTTTAGAGCCAATACGATAAGCGGCGAACAAAACAATAGCGGTCACCGCAGGCTTAATACCATACAAAACTCCTGCTACCGCACTCACATTACCATAACTCAGATATATCCATGTTAATGTGCTCAAAATAAACAAAGAGGGTAAGACAAACAGTATGCCAGCTACAAGTCCGCCACGCACACCAAACATCAACCAGCCAATATAAGTGGCAAGTTGTTGTGCTTCTGGGCCTGGTAATATCATGGTGTAATTTAGCGCATGTAAAAAACGATGCTCAGAAATCCAGCGACGCTTCTCTACCAACTCTTGGTGCATCATTGAAATTTGCCCTGCAGGTCCGCCAAAACTGATAAAACCGAGCTTTAACCAATAGATGAAAAATTGAATAAAACTAGGTTTTAAAGGTGTTTGTGTTGCATTCATTTGTTACTTTCTTTTAAATAAAAAAAACCCCAGCCAA
>NZ_CDSC02000359.1 GCF_001298715.1 Bathymodiolus azoricus thioautotrophic gill symbiont | reverse complement strand
GAAAAAGAGGCGTTATTAGCACAATATGTTTTAAAAGGGGGCTCAGTGATTCTAACAACGCATCATGATTTAAATGTGCCAGGCCATAAGGTTCGACATATTAATTTAGATGAAGTGGCGCATTCATGAATTTTTTTATCGCGGCAGTACGTCGAGAGTTGATTTTAGCTTTACGCCGTCGTAGTGATATTGTTAATCCGTTGGCATTTTTCTTGATGGTTGCGGTTATGTTTCCTTTGGCAGTTAGTCCAGAGCCTAAGTTCTTGGCGCAAGTTGCCCCCGGGGTGATTTGGGTTGCAGCTTTGCTTGCATGTTTATTATCAGCTGACGGTATCTTTCGTAGTGATTTTGATGATGGCTCATTAGAGCAGATACTGGTTAGTCCGCAGCCGTTGGTTTTAGTTGTTTTAGCTAAGGTATTAAGCCACTGGATTATTAGCGGCTTTTGTTTGGCGTTGATGTCACCTTTATTAGCGATGATGTTATTTTTGCCCAGTGAAGGCTTAGGCGCACTAATACTAAGTTTATTATTAGGTACGCCAACTTTAAGTTTGCTGGGAGCGATAGGTGCGGGTTTAACAGTGGGGTTACGTAAAGGGGGGATTTTAATCTCGCTGTTAATTTTACCTTTATATATTCCGGTATTGATTTTTGGCGCAGGTACTGTACAAGCAGGGGCTATGGGCTTGCCGATAGCGGGTTATTTGGCATTGTTAGGGGCTTTGTTGGTGTTAAGTATGATGTTAGCTCCCTTTGCTATCGCCGCAGCGTTGAAAATTAGTGTACGAGGTTAGGTATGAGTCAATTACATGAGCAAGATTTTTATGCGTGGACACAACAGCAAGTACATTTGTTAAAGGATGAAAAACTTGATGAAATTGATGTTGCGGCGTTAATTGAGGAGCTGGAAAGTATGGGCGCTCGGGAAAAACGAGAGTTACTGAGCAGGCTGGAGGTGCTATTAATGCATTTGTTAAAATGGCAATATCAGCCAGAGCGGCAAGGAAAATTATGGGAATTTACCATTCAGGAACAAAGAAGTCGTATAAAGGATCATTTTTCTGAAAATCCAAGTTTAACGAATCCAGAAACTTTAGAGTTAGGATTAATAAAAGCTTATGCCTATGCTGTTAGAAACGCGGTTTATGAAACTGGGTTTAAAGTATCGCACTTCCCAAAAGACTGTCCGTACAGCTTAGAGCAAATCTTAGATATCAATTTTTACCCCAATGTGGATGATGATGAAAATTAAATTACCTCAATGGTTTTACCAATTAGCTTCACCGCGTTGGTTTTATGAATTTAGCGGTAAATTATTACCGTGGTTTTCTATTGCAGCCTTTATTTTATTAATAACAGGTTCAGTGTGGGGGTTGGCTTTTGCACCTGAAGACTATCAGCAAGGTAATAGTTTTCGTATTATTTATGTGCATGTGCCAGCGTCTATTTTAGCGCAATCTTGTTATATGCTGATGGCAATAGCAGGGGCAATAGGTTTGATTTGGAAAATGAAGATGGCGCATGTCGTGGCTAAGTCTTGCGCGAGCTTTGGAGCTTCAATTGCTATTATGTCTTTAGCGACAGGAGCAATCTGGGGTAAGCCAACGTGGGGTGCTTGGTGGGTGTGGGATGCGCGTTTAACGGCTATGCTGGTGCTATTCTTTTTATATGTGGGAGTTATCGCTTTGCATTCTGCCTTTGAAAATACTCAAAGTGCTGATAAAGCTTCAGCGATTTTATCATTGGTTGGCTTGGTGAATATTCCCATTATTAAATACTCAGTGGAATGGTGGAATACTTTACATCAAGGAGCGACCTTTAAAGTCACAGAAAAGCCTGCTATGCCACCGGAAATGTGGATACCACTATTAATTATGGTGCTGGGTTTTTATTGTTTTTTTGCGGTTATTTTAATGCAACGTGCGCGCATTGAAGTGCTGCAACGAGAAAAGAAAGCAGGCTGGGTGCAAGAGATTATTAAACAGAATTAACAACAAGGGAAATCAGATGGGACATT
>NZ_CDSC02000109.1 GCF_001298715.1 Bathymodiolus azoricus thioautotrophic gill symbiont | reverse complement strand
ACTTGAATGATGACAAAGGCATCGTTAGCGACCCTATTGCTAATGATGAAGTAACACTAAGGCCAGTTTACACAATACCTAATAACAGCATTTTATCAGGCAAGCTGATTACAGGGCTTATTGGAAGAATACCACTTGATGGACAGCTCACCGATCCATTTCGCTTCAGTATCAAAATTATTAAGAAATCTTTTTATGCCAATAGACATGTCAATAATGTTTTACAAGATGTTATTGCCTCTGGAACAGCGAGTGGAGATTTGCGATTGTCTTGCGTTAGAGCTAGTATTGATTCAATTACTTTTATATTTGAAGATGGCACAATAAGCGATCATAAGATCAGTGATATTGGTTTTATTACTAACGAATATGGACTGCCTTGCATTGAAGGTGAGCTGATAACTGACGCAGCACAATACTTAATGACAACTTCGTTATTATCTGGACTCTCGTCTGCTGCCAAAGCAGTCTCTGAGGCACAAAAAACACTAACAAGTAATAACAATGGAAGTTCGTCTTCATCGCTAACAGGGTCGCCATCAAAGCTATCTGCATATAGCGCTTTAAGCGGCGGTGTTGATGATGCAAAAGACTGGTTCAATCAACGCACTAAATCATCTTTTGATGTTATTTTTGTCCCTTCAGGCAAATCGGTAAAAATATTAACACAAGAACAAATTAATATTGATTACGACCCCAACGGCAGAAAGTTAGATCATCAGTTGGCAACAGGAGAATGGAACGTAATGAAATACTTGACTAAATTGCTACTGTTACTGTCAATCATATTTTTATTAAATGCTTGTGAGAGCAGCTTAAAAATGGAAAAACAAGGTGAAAAAATGGAAAAATTCTTTCAAAGCAATAACAACACAAGCTTGCCTGTATTGACAAAACAGAAACAGGGTTTGAACGCAGGATTTGTTAGAACCCAAAGTAGCGAACTTGAGAATAATTTTCCCGTATTGCCAAACCCTGTTTTGAATATGTTTGTATATCCTCATTTAACTAAATTTGGCAATCCCATTCCAGGCTATACAACAAATTTCAAACTTTATGAACTAGATCGCTATGCTTTGCCAAATGAGGCTTTATAGATGCGCTTGTTAGAGGCTTTAAAAGCTAAAAAGCCTCTGACTAAAGATCAGGGGAACGCTCCGCTAATATCAGATTCTCAGAGCGAAGCTTTGTTTGCCCCTTCGTTTGTTGATTTGTTGCCAGTCAAGCGCTATCTTGGTGATGGTATCTTTCATTTTAGAAATGGAGGTCTTGGTAGTATTTTTAAAATTCAAACTATCAGCCTAGAGGCAACAACCAAAGACTATCAAAAAGAAGTTTTAGATGCATTAACTTTTGTTTTGAAAAATGCTATTTCTTATGAACATGTTGATTTTTGGTTGTCTCAAATGTTTATTATTAAAAAGCAATCAGCAGAAGAGCTATTAAATAAAATTCATACACATTGTAATAACAATAAAGATCAAAAAACTAACCTCAAATTTTCTGAAAATTATCTTAAATCAATGGACAGTCATATCCATTCTTTGTCTAACAAAAAAGGAGCGTTTATTGATAAAGAGACGCAAGAGTCTTGGTCGTTGTCACAGTTAGAAGTTTATTTTTGTCTTTGGCAAGAAAAAAGTATTAACATCCAAGATTTAAACAAAGAGTTTGACATAATTAACGATGCAATTGTGCGAATTGAGCATGCATTAATTCAAGCAAAAATAAAACCTAGGCGCATGAATGATCAAAATTATATTGACATTATCAGCGGTTTTTTTCATGACAAAAGAATTAAATATAAGCATAATACATTGAATTATTTAGATGAAGACTTATCCCAAATTGCCTTAAATCATCCAAAAATTACAGTTCAAGAAGATGGTATTTTTTGTTTTGAACATAATGACAAGCTTAAGCATGCTGCTTATATGCCGTTGGAAAGAATTGAGGATGCAGATGCCATTAATGTAGGGCATTTAAGTGCTGAAAATAAAAATACGAAATTATCATTGTTTGATAGATTGCCTGTTGGTAGCATTTGGTCGCAAACCACCATTTACATCTCACATGATAAAGCTGATGAATATTTGGAAAAAATCAAAAATAGCTCAATAGGTGATGACACCAAATCTGAGCAAAATTCTAATGATGCTCAGAGTGCTAAAATTAAGGCTGCAAAGGGAGACTACATTGTTAGGTATGCCGCTGGACTTTTTTTGTTTAACAACAAAAAGAACCAGTTAAAAGAAACGCTAAGAAAAGTCAATTCTATTTTCAGCGCCTTGGGTTTAAAATTATTAGAACCAAAAGAAAACCCCTTGTCGCAAGATGACTTTATTAGATCGCTGCCTTTTTGTTTTAATTACGCACTGGATCAAAAATTTTATAAAAAACGCGCCGCACTGCAACATATTTCAACGGTAGCAGCACTCTCCCCATTTTACGGCAGAAGCACAGGCACTGGAACAGCAGGGGTGGTTAAATTTAATCGTGGCGGTGAGGCGCTGATGTTTGATCCTGTTGTAGACAAAAGCCAAAATGCTTTTGGACTTTTGTTTGGTCCCTCTGGAACAGGCAAGTCGGCTTGGTTGATTGAGTTTTTATTTTCAATGATGGCAATACATCATCCAAAACATGTATTTATCATTGAGAAGGGCGATAGTTTTGGATTGTTTGTTGATCACTGTAAGCAACAAGGATTGAGTACAAACAAGGTAACAATCAAAGCAAACTCTAAAGATGTTCACCTACCGCCTTTTGCAAATGCGACCAGACTGATTATTGATAAAGACATAGACCAGGAAAGAGATTTACTTGGTGAGTTA
>NZ_CDSC02000285.1 GCF_001298715.1 Bathymodiolus azoricus thioautotrophic gill symbiont | reverse complement strand
CGACTAATTAACTCAACCCAGTTAATTAATATCATCACCTCCTTAGGTATAATTCTGACTTATGTCAACCGATAAACATTTTCTTATTGTTCCTGCAAGTGGCATGGGTTCGCGTATGAATGCCAAACAGCCCAAACAACATCTTAAATTAAAAAATGGTTTGAGTGTGCTTGACCAAACACTTAAAACTTTGTTGAATATCGAACAAATCAAAGGCTGTGTCGTTGCTATTACTGAAAACGACACAGCCTTTAAAAACTCAGTATTTGCCAATCATGATAAACTACTGGCAACTGCCATTGGTGGCAAGGAGCGCCTCCACTCTGTTATCTCAGCACTAAATGCATTACGCCCTTTTACCAAGAATAATGATTGGGTGTTGGTACACGACGCTGCTAGACCTTGTGTCAAGGCGAGTGAAATAGAAAATCTTATTAAGCAGCTCAAAGACCATCCTACGGGCGGACTATTGGCTACAAAAGTGGTGGACACTATTAAAAAATCTCACGGAAATATCGTGGAAAGCACCTTGGATAGGTCAACGCTTTGGCAGGCACAAACGCCCCAAATGTATCGTTTTTTTGTATTATCCAAAGCATTAGAAAATGCAGTACAAAATAATTTAACGATTACCGACGAAGCAAGCAGTATTGAGTATTTAGGCTTGGAATCTATCTTGGTTGAAGCAAGTAAAAGTAATCTAAAGATCACCACAGCAGAAGACCTAACACTCGCAAACTTTTATCTAGAACAAAATGAAAATTAAAACTGGAATCGGGCAAGACTCCCACGCTTTTGATAGCGAAAACAACAAGCCATTGGTTTTAGGTGGTATTGAGTTTCATCATCCTCAAGGATTAAAAGGCAACAGCGATGCAGATGTGATTTTACATTCAATCACCAATGCGCTCTCCTCAGTGACAGGTCAAAATATTCTTGGCACTAAAGCTGACGAGCTTTGTCAACAAGGTATCACTGATAGCACTGAATATCTAAAACTTGCACTCAAAGATTTAGGCAGTTGGCAAATCGAGCATATTGCCATTGCCGTTGAGTGTCTAGTACCTAAAATCACACCGAAAATGCAAGCACTAAAGTCTAATATTGCCAACTTAACCAACATTGAAATTAGTGATATTGGCATCACTGCTACCACAGGTGAAGGTTTAAGCGCTTTTGGAAAAGGGAAAGGCATTCAAGTGTTCACTATTATCACTGTTTCAAAATGAATAATTTACTACCTACTTTCAGCTCTAGAATTAAAAGAATCCATTTTATTGGTATTGGTGGCTCAGGTATGAGCGGTATTGCCGAGGTGCTACATAATTTGGGTTATCAAATTTCAGGTTCAGATTTAAATCAAAGCCCTATTACCAAACGCTTGCAAAAATTAGGCTGTGAGGTTTTTAACGCTCATCATCAAAACAATATCAAAGATGCTGATGCTGTAGTGGTTTCCAGTGCGATTAGTCAGAAAAATCCAGAACTTATCAACGCACAGAAAAACAATATCCCTGTTGTCCCTAGAGCAGAAATGTTGGCTGAAATTATGCGTTTTCGCTTTGGTATTGCTGTTGCAGGTACTCATGGAAAAACCACCACCACCAGTTTAATTACTCATATTTTGAATACCGCTAAACTTGATCCAACTTATATTATTGGTGGTATTTTAAATTCTAGCGGTATCAACGCAAAACTCGGTGAGAGTGATTATTTGATAGCTGAAGCCGATGAGTCTGATGCATCTTTCTTATTGTTACAACCCATGCTCAGCGTCATCACCAATATTGACCAAGACCACATGAGCACTTATGATTATGATTATAAGAAACTCACTGATGCCTTTATTAGCTTCACTTCTAACCTACCTTTTTATGGTGCGTGTGTACTATGTTCAGACGATGATGGCGTCAAAGATATACTCAGCAGCATTCACCGTCCTTTGGTCACTTATGGCTTTTCCGATGGGGTTGATGTTCAAGCAATCAACATTAGTCAATCTAATAGAAAAATGTATTTTGAGGTTATTCTTACCCCTCAAAAGCAATCTTTTAAAGTTGAATTCAACAGCATAGGAAGGCACAATATTCTCAACACCTTAGCGGCTATTGGTGTGGCTTGTAAGCTAGATATAAGTATTGATATTATCCAAAGTGCACTAAAAAGTTTTACTGGTGTTGCACGACGACTTGATTATCACGGCGAACTTACTATTAATAATCATCGAATATCCTTATACGATGATTATGGACACCATCCAAATGAAATTTTGGCAGTCATTGAAAGCTTAAGAAGCACTTATAAAAACAAAAACTTAGTGGTAATTTTCCAGCCACATCGTTATTCAAGAACACGGGATTTATTTGATGCTTTTTCTCATGCCTTATCCAAAGTGGATGGACTTATCTTACTTGAAGTTTATCCTGCCAATGAGCGTCCAATTGCCAATATTAATTCTAGCTCACTGGCAAACAGTATTCGTCAACGCTCGACACTTGACCCAATTGTGGTTAAAAATACCAAAGAAGCCCTTAAAATCTTGCCCAATATTATTGAAAGTAATGATGTAGTACTAACACTTGGCGCTGGCGATATTCATACTTTGGTTAAACCCATCATGACACAATATGCTGACTCATAACAAGCCAATGGCTAAGCATTGCTCATTCAGAGTAGGCGGTATCGCACAAGATTTTTTTACACCCAATACACTCAATGAGTTATCGGACTTTTTAAAAAGCAATCAAAAACCTATCTTGATGTTAGGGTTAGGTAGCAACCTGCTGGTGCGTGATAGAGGTTTTTTAGGGGTTGCTATCAAACTCACACAACTCAATCAATTAGGTGTTGAAAATGGCATTGTTCAAGCAGATGCAGGTGTGACACTGGCAAAGCTCTCTCGATTTTGCGGATCTCAAGGGTTGAATGGCGCTGAATTTTTAAGTGCTATTCCAGGCAGTGTCGGTGGTGCATTAGCAATGAATGCGGGTGCATTTGGTTTTGAGATTTGGTCTTCAGTTGAATCTGTCACCACTATTAATACTTTAGGCAAGGTATTTAAGCGTAGCGTCACTGAGTTTAATATTGCCTATAGAAAAGTAGCACCACAGCATAAGGATGAGTATTTTATTAGTGCAAGTTTAAGATTTTCACAGACTAACAAACAACAAAATATCAAAGCCTTGTTAAAAAAGCGTAACGATTCTCAGCCGATTGGTGAGGCGAATTGCGGCAGCGTGTTTAAAAATCCGCCAAATAATTTTGCCGCAAAACTCATTGAAGACAGTAACTTAAAAGGTTTTTGTATCGGTGGTGCTTGCGTATCCAGCAAACATGCCAACTTTATTACCAACCAAGACAATGCTACTGCAGATGATATTGAAAATCTCATTAAACACATTCAACAAACCGTAAAATCTATGTACGATATTAGCCTGGAAACTGAAGTAGTGATAATATGATAGCAATATTAATGGGTGGCAACTCAACCGAGCGAGATGTCTCATTAAACAGTGGAGAATCTATTTATAAGTCCTTAGAAAACCAAAACATTGATTGCTTTAAGTTTGACTGGTTGGGTGATAATCTTGAGGAACTTTGGACTCAGAATTTTGACAAGGCTTTTATCGCATTGCATGGTCGTGGCGGTGAAGATGGCGCTATTCAAAGGCAACTTGAGAAGCATAATATTGCCTACACAGGCTCAAATGCAAATGCATCCGAGCAATGTATGAATAAAGCCAAAACCAAAAACATTTGGAAGCAATACGATTTAGCACTATCGCCTTGGGTTGTTGCCAATGCTGGACAGGTAATACCTGAGATTGATTTTCCACTACCTTGGGCAGTTAAGCCAATATTGGAAGGATCAAGTGTGGGTATTAGCAAAGTTGAAGATATGTCGCAACTAAAACCTGCTTTAAAATTAGCCTTTAAATATGACAATACCGCACTCATTGAAAAGTGGATAGAAGGCAATGAATATACTGTTTCAATTCTCAATGGCAAACCTTTACCAGTGGTTCAAATTAAAGTAGATCAAGGATTTTATGATTACCAGTCCAAATACCTATCTGATACAACACAATATTTATCTCCATGTGGACTCTCAAATGCAGAAGAAAAACACTTGCAAGAAATTGCCATGCAAGCATTTGATGTGATGGGTGCAAAAACTTGGGGGCGTGTTGACTTCATTTTGGACAAAAAAAACGCGCCTTATTTATTAGAAATCAACACCGTACCTGGTATGACTTCTCACTCACTGGTACCCATGGCCGCTAAAGCATTTGGTTTAAGTTTTGATGAATTGGTGTTGGCGATTCTCAATGGCTAAAAAAAAACGCAGGTCTAAATTCAACAAACGCACAAAAACGCGTGGGGGGGAAATAAAGCCACTGGCTATCAGTTTTGCTATTCTTAGCACCATAGGGTTAATTGTATGGGGTGTACTGAGCGTTATGGAGAGCCCTTTTTTAAAGGCGAAAATTCATTGGGAAATTGATAGTCAATTACCAATTGCACCAATAGTGTTAAAAAAAAGCATCCACTCACTCACTGACAATAAATACCAATTTGACACAGATAAAATTAAGCAAATATTAGAATTTCAACCGTGGGTTGCTAAAGCACATATCACCGAGCAGTGGCTTTCTAACGATATTCAAATTAAAATTAAGTCTCAACAAATCGCAATGCGTTGGGAAAATAATGATTGCAAAAAAAAGAAAACACTTCATTGCACAGGCTATATATCTAATAACGGTGAATTATTTACCCCTCAAAAAACTGTTAAATCTGAAGCGCCATTAGCACACTCTAAAGCAAAAAAAGAAATCGTCATGCAACTTTACCAAGATTATCAAGATTATCAAAAACAAGCTGGGAAAATGCCCATCAAATCATTTTCTAAAACGCACATTGATCAACTTACATTTAAGCCAAATATTAAAGTGAATTTGGGTTATCAACAAAAAAAACAGCGTTTGGCACGCTTTTTAAAAACCTACAAAAAACTTAGAAAAAAAGTGGCACGCAAAAAATTGGATAAAGCCACCTTTGATATGAGATACCCAAAAGGCTTTACTTTTAAGTATTAGATTGAGACTCTTTAGTGATTAACTGATAACACAACGCCAATGTAATTGAACTCCAATAAAATGCCAGCACTCTTGCTGCCCACTCCACCCCTATGTCTAAAGCAAGCATACGAGATAAAGAGCCAAACAACAAAACGATTAACATGGGCACAACCACCTGCAAAAAGAACAAATTCAACTGCGCAGGAAACGATAATTCCCAACGATATTTAATAGGATTACCAATCGCAATATTGACAAAATTAAGCGTGATTGGCACCACTAAAAAAGATATTAACAATGATAGCCACAATAAATTATTCATGATAAGTGTCGCCATACTCACAAAGCCAACCAATAGTGTTAAACCAATAAATCGTGCAATCTTAGCAAACTCTAAAACTGGCAAAATACTTACCGATTGCTCACCTAGAACAACTAAACGATAAAGATTAATAGACAAAGAAAGATGTCCATAGAAAAACAAGGCAAGATAAAGCCCTGTATTGTCTAGAAAAATAGGTGGCTCAGACAACTTGTTAGCAAACATTTGTTTCGCTAATGCTATTAATTCTGGTGCTGACATTAACAACGGTAGAGAAATTAACACTGGAATAATAGAAATCTCTAGTATCTTTTTCCAATGCACCGTAGCAAATGCAAAACCCGCTACAAAAATTTTATGAATAGGTAATTGATGCATTTAATTGTCTTATTGTTTAACGATGGATTTGATAATTTTAAGCTTCTTGCCAATTTTCAGTGGCTTTTTAATAAACAATTTATTCCACTTGAGCAGTTGCGATACGCGCACACCAAATTTATGTGCAATTGCCGATAAGTTATCGCCAGCCCTAACACGATAAGTTATCGTTCTTTTAACATTCACACCAATTTTAGTGAGATTTTTCAGTTTTGATGCTTTAACTTTCGATACCTGCCAAATTATTAATTTTTGCCCGATTTGTAGTCCTTTGATGGCATTAAACAAATGATTCCATTTAATAATGCTTTTAGCAGGCACATCATAACGATTAGATATCAGCCACAAATTTTCACCTTTAACAACTTTATGGATGATTTTTTTACCGTGTTTTTGGCTATTTAACCGCTGCTCTGTACGCTGGTCTTTAGATAATGAGTAATAGTTTTTGGATTTTTTAGGAATAGGGATAATGATTTTTTCACCGTGTTTAATTTTCAGGCCTTCTATATTATTAATGTTCTTAATATAAGCCACTGATGAATTAAAAAATTTTGCCAACTTATTCAGATTGTCGCCTGATTTAATCGTATAACGCTTATAATTTAGCTGTTTTTTCTTGGGGTAAGCCGAACGCGCTTTTTTAAAGCCTGCCACTTTTTCAATTGGCAGTAATAGTTCATAACGGAAAACATCTGGCGTTGCCCAACGATTTAAATCAGGATTCAGCGTATAAATCTCATCTAAACTTAGCCCAGTCCACTGAGAAATTAGTGATAAATCCAATTGTGAATATACATACACTGACTCAAGTTTTGGCTTATTGGCAACAGGGGTAATCGTTTGTCCATATTTATGTGGGTTTCTAATCAACTCTGCCACTGCTAACAATCTTGGCACATAACCTTCGGTTTCCCTAGGTAGAGAGATATTCCAAAAATCTGCTTTTTTACCTTTGGCT
Source organism: Bathymodiolus azoricus thioautotrophic gill symbiont (assembly GCF_001298715.1). GTDB lineage: Bacteria > Pseudomonadota > Gammaproteobacteria > PS1 > Pseudothioglobaceae > Thiodubiliella. Next base: position 3,013 of record NZ_CDSC02000285.1, on the reverse strand, counting down.
TTGTTCTTAGCGACTGCCCTTTTTACCCTACCCGGTCCAGAATTATAACTGGCAATCGCCAATAACCAATCCCCCTTAAATAAGGCGTGCAAATCCTTCAAATACTTGACTGCCGAACGCGTTGAGTGAATCACACTACGGCGCTCATCCACCCAATAATTCTGCTTTAGTCCATAGAGTTTTCCCGTATCAGGAATAAACTGCCATAAGCCCGACGCTGTGCCGTGTGAGTAAGAAAATGGATAATATGCCGACTCAATAATTGGCAATAGCGCCAACTCAATCGGTAAGCCTGCTTTTTCTACTTCTCTAACCACTAAATGCAAATAAGGTCCAGCGCGTTTGGTAACTCGCGTTAAATGATCAGGGTTATCCTTAAACCATTTAATATGCCAATACAAATCTTTTTGGGAGCGAGGCTTTAGCGTACTTCCCTTAGAAATACGCTTCCACAAATCATTTTCACTTAATTGTACAGGTGGTTTTTGATAAGCTAAAGTAGAGCGCTCAGATATTTCAACTATTTTTTTTTGTTCTGGCTTTACATTATTTTGAATAGAACAAGAGCTCAATAAAAAAGACAAAAGCAATGGAATGAATCTTAAGATTTTGAGCCTCCTGAACACTTAGGAGAATCAGGTGCACCATTTTTCATCTCCCACTCATCTGGCGTGTAAGTATGCATCGCTAAAGCATGAATATGGTTTAATTCTTCTTTAAATAATTGATTGATAAATCGGTGTCTATCAATCAGTTTAAGATCAATAAAATAATCACTCACCACCACCAATTTAAAATGTGATTCGGTTGCAGGTCCAGAATGATTATTAGACTCATTGGTAACCTCTAAATGCACCGGATTAAGTGCAATACTCAGTTGTTCTGTCAAGTGTTGTTGCATATCGCTCATTATTTCTTTCCTGTAAAGGCAAAAACAAAGGCATCTGAAAAGAAATTATCCTGAATCATACCTTGCTCAACAAAACTTTTAGCCGCAGACTTGACCATCTCTGGTGGCCCACACGCATAAATCTCATACCCCGTTAAATCCTCAAAATCTCTCAATATGCTTTTATGTACAAAGCCTTTTCTACCCTGCCAATCTTCATTGGACTGCGACAACACGGGCACAAAATGAATGTTATCATTTTCATTCGCCCACTGCTGAGGTAAATCCATATACAAATCCACCTCGTTACGCACCCCCCAATAAATGTAAATTGATCGATCAAGTTTAGTGGCAATCGCATGCTCAACAATGGATTTAATCGGTGCAAACCCTGTACCGCCAGCCATTAAAATAACAGGCTTTTTACTGTCTTCTCTAAAGAAGAAATCCCCTTTAGGTCCTTCCAATTGCAATAGCGACTTTTCCCTTAATTGATTAAAAATAAAATTGGTGAATTTACCCCCTTCAATCAAACGCACATGCAGATCTATCAAGCCATCATTACCTGGTGCATTAGCAATAGAAAAAGCCCGAGGCTCAAAATCAGGGTGGATTAAATCAATATACTGCCCTGCCAAATATTGCAAGGACTCCGCATTTGGAATTTTTAAAAATATCTGTGTCACATCATGATTAAGGCGCTCAATACTTTGCACCTTGCAAGGTAGTGTTCTCACCTCAATATCTGCCACACTATTGAGTTCATCAATCACCAGTGCCACATCAGATTTAGCACGACACTGGCACAACAGTGCCATGCCATCAGCCACCTCTTCAGGGGTGATACCATTCGGAATACCACCTTCGTAACCCACTTCGCCCTCAATAATCGTCGCCTTGCATTTTCCACAAAAGCCTTTTTGACAACCATAAGGGAAATTTAATCCATGGATAAGCGCATCATCCAAAATAGCACTATCACCATCGGTTCTAAAAACTTTACCAGTTACTTGATTTTCAATTGTAAACATCGTTTATTCTATGAGACTTTTATTAGTGCTGATATTATAATGTAGGTTATGTCAATTAATGTCTAGTAATTCAAAGTCCTTTTATGTCACAAATACCAAATAAAACTGTTGTATTTTTAATGGGACCTACCGCCTCAGGTAAGACCGATTTAGCTATTCAACTGGCAGATAAATTCAAAACAAGAATCATCAGCGTTGATTCAGCACTCATTTACAAAGGCATGGACATCGGCACTGCCAAGCCCAATAAAACAATCTTAGAGAAATATCCGCATCATTTAATTGATATTTGTAACCCAGAAGACACTTACTCAGCTTTTGATTTTGTACACGATGCCAACAAACAAATCGAAACTGCCTTTAAAAATGGCGAAACACCCATCTTAGTTGGTGGCACTTCATTTTATTTTAACGCGCTTGAACATGGGCTCTCTAACCTACCAGAATCCACCAAAAAATCCAAAGAAAAATTTAACCAACTACACCAAGAAAAAGGCTCTGCCACACTACATAAAGACTTAAAACAAATTGACCCGCAAGCTGCAAATCGCATTCATCCAAATGACTCTCAACGCATTACCCGTGCATTAGAAGTGTTTGAGCTCAGCGGTAAAACTCTAAGCGAACTACAAGGCAACAAACAACCTAGTATCAACTACCCCATCAAAAAAATTATCCTCATGCCCGAACGAGCTGAACTACACAGGCGTATCGAAGCGCGCTTTTTATCCATGATGGAAAACGGCTTTCTAGAAGAAGCAAAAACTCTAAAACAAAACCCAAATTTACACGAAAACTTGCCCTCTATCCGCTGTGTTGGCTACCGCCAAGCATGGCAATATCTCAACAATGAGATTAACGAAGCAACCATGATAGAAAAAGCCGTCATTGCCACCCGCCAGCTCTGCAAACGCCAAAGCACTTGGCTAAGAAGTGAAAAAAATGCGCTGATTTTAACAACCAACAACATTGAGGCAACAATGCAATTTATAAAACCTTCCGCCCGCCTATCGCTCTGAATCATTATTTGGAAATCCTTACACAGGGTAACCTCTTTAAATTTCGTCTTAATTTGAGAACGATATTACTTAGT
>NZ_CDSC02000170.1 GCF_001298715.1 Bathymodiolus azoricus thioautotrophic gill symbiont | reverse complement strand
TTAATTATTGCGCAGTTAATGATTACAGGCGGTGAGGTAAAAGAGTCTGAAAAGTTTGAACGCAGTGATTGGGACACCGTAGCTAACGCTATTCAATTAGCGGCGCAAAATACACTCGATGACGATCGAGACATCACACTAACACAAGATGTTATTAATGCCTTGAATGAATTGGCCAATTCTGATGATTTAATGAGCTCAGAAAAAGAACGCATACGAAAGATGTCCAAAAGTATGCGTGTCTATATTAATTCTGATTTTGATAAGCGAATTTTTAACACACCAGGAGAACTGTTCCCAGAATCAGATATTACCCAGCTCGATGTTGGTGTATTTGGCTCAGATGGCTATGAGTCAAAATTAGTGGTTGCATTTGCATCTTTGGTTAATGATATTAATAGAATTGCTGAAAAAAACCAGTTTAGCGCCAGACCAATTTTTTTACTCATCGATGAGGCGCATCTCTTTACCAAACATCCACTTATTATTAGCTGGATTTTGAAAATGGTGAAGATGTGGCGCAAGTGGGGGGTTTGGGTTTGGTTTGCAACACCATCACTAAAAGATTATACGGATGCGGCAAGTTCAATGTTTGACACCATTGAATGGATTATTTGTTTAAAAATCAAAAAATCCGAAGCAGCAGAATTAGCCAAGTTAATTGACATGACTGATGAGCAAAAAAAGTTAATTGCATCAATAAACGGCGCAAAAGGGCAGTACAAAGAAGGCGTGGTAATTAGTGATCAATTAAGCACACTTTTTCGCAGTGTGAGTATGCCTTTAGCACTTGCACTTGCAATGACAGAGCAATCTGAAAAAGCAATAAGGCAAAAAATAATGCAAGAAAAATCTTGTAGTGAGATGGAAGCTGCATATAGGATTGCTGATGATATATTACAAGCGAGAACGCTATGAAAAAAATAACAGTTATCTTGTTTTTTTTAGGCGTAATACTAATACAAGTGCAAGTTGTTATGGCACAAGAGGTCTGGGTTTTTGGCACTAAAGCGCAAGTATTTACCCAAGCTTATAAAATAAAAAATGCTTGGACAATTAAACATTATTTAATTGACAGTGGCAGGGGCTTTGAAGCAAAAATAAGCAAAGGGTTGAGTGCCAATAAGCAAAAGGCCATGCAACAGATTAAGCAACGATTTGCAAAACATAAGACCCAATGGGTCTCTGATGCAAAGAGGGCGTGGCAAGGTGCCATTAATGCACAATCGCTTAATATTGAAAAAGTGCCTGCGATAACTTTTGACAAAGCAAAGACATTAATTTACGGCGTAACAAATTTATCAGAGGCTTTAAAAATTTATAAGAGAGAGACAAAATGAAAATACTACTCATGGTTTTCTTTCTTGTTAGCACAAGTGCTGTTAACGCCAAGACATTTAGTGCTGGTAATTTGGCTAATTCTGCCACCTCTGATGATTGCCTAGATTATTGTGTTGATGGCGTTTGTTTTTGGCTGGTTTGTGGTTTTTGGGGGTGTGTCGTCAAAACAACACCCCATATCAATCACAACCTACCAGATTTTGTGATCAGTAGTTATAATGAGCCAGGGAAGAACTCTTTTTCAGAAGCGCAGTCCTTAGATGTTATGAAAAACATTCAAGGCGGGCATTTAACGACAAACAGTAAAAGCAAAAGAGCGAATAGCGGCTAAAATTTAAAGAAGCAAGCGTCATAGGCAATCCTGTTGCTTATGCAATGGGACAAGCACAATATCTTTGTCGTTCCAAAATTAAGCCTTATATGCCTTATTACTTGTCAACTCTGGACGAAAAGATGTGGCGTAGTGGCTTGAGTGACATGCTCTATCCAAGCACATGGGTTCCTGGTATGAATGAGGTTAGTTTAAATAAAAATCAAACGGATAAATTTTTAAAATCTTGGGGATCTTTATATCCAAGGAGCGGATTTTTAAATCAAAAAAATGAAGTCAAGACAGCATCGGTTATTGCCGCTAGAGCCCTAGCAGTTGTCAGTGATGGCGGCGCTAGAATTTATCAATCATCAGGCTGTGCAAGTGCAGATTGCATGAAAAAAAATGGAAAATGGCAAATGATTTCGCCAGTTGAAGAGAAATCTTGTCGTGCTTTTGGTATTGAGAGTGTTGAGGCGTTGAAAGACAAGGTTGATAAAGATGGACAATATGGATGGACGGCATGGAGGAATTATGGTTGCTGCATACCAGGACCAGGTATGTTTATAGGCTCGTCTATTACAGGTTGTTTAAATTAAAAAAATAGGAGAAATTAATGATTAATATTA
>NZ_CDSC02000029.1 GCF_001298715.1 Bathymodiolus azoricus thioautotrophic gill symbiont | reverse complement strand
ACCATAATGGTATATTGCGTATCACTTAATTTGGTAAATGAACCTGGATTAATAGTGCCATTTGCAACACTAATACTGCTTATGCCAAACGACGCGATTCTAATGGCTTCATTAAAATTAAATGTGATTGTATTGGCAGCGACATTGGCACCACCACTGCCTACAATCGTCAGGATCGGGCTAATAGCCTCAAGTACCAAGTTACCATTAGCAATCAAATCAGTCAATAAATTAGCTCTATAGGCGACATTGGCTAAAGTAATGATTACTTGGCTATTAAGTGCGCCAGTGCCATCATAGCTAATAGTCAGTTTAGTGTCAGTACCGTTGGCGACTGCTGTTACAAAATCACTCAGATTAGAAGTGGCGCTATATCCTACCAATAAGTCGTTAAGGTTAATAATATCTGCACCATGATCTGTTTTTGTATTTCCTATCGTAAAGTCGGTAATGGTGTCATTGCCTGCGTTTTTAAAGCCGTAATCAAAGACATCTATACCATATGAACCTGTTAAAGTATCATCGCCTTCACCGCCGACTAAAATATCATCTGTAGTGCTACCAATTAGCGTATCGTTACCCCCTAAACCATGTAATATGGTTTTTACGCCAGTTACAGTCAGTGTATTGGCAGTTGCATCGCCCTGTGTCGTCTTACTGCCATCAAAATTACTATCATTAATAGTCCAGTGATAGGTGTCTATTAAATATTGTCTGGCAGTGGCATCGGTGTAGTTTTCGATATCCCAAGTAACATTGCTCTGGATAGCACTCTCACCAGCAGCAGTATCGAGCTTTGCCCAGCCACGCAAGGTGCTATCCATATTATTTAGAGTCATTAAAGTGTCTTCAAACATACTCGTTGCACTTGTTAAACTCGAAATATTCCAACTGCCAATATTTCGGTTAAAGGCACCTGCGTTATGAAACATCGCTTGCATATTAGTCACTTTGCTAACATTCCAACTGCTAATATCTTGGTTAAAGACATTAGCGTCCCAAAACATCCTATGCATGTTAGTCACTTTACCAACATCCCAACCACCAATGTTTTGATTAAAGACGGCTGAGCCAGAAAACATATAAGACATATCAGTTGCTTTA
>NZ_CDSC02000208.1 GCF_001298715.1 Bathymodiolus azoricus thioautotrophic gill symbiont | reverse complement strand
CCATCCTTATCACCCTTCTTACCAAATACACCTAAAATTGCAGTTAAATCAATTGTTTGATTGAGATACGACTGAGTAAAACGCAAGGCATGTTGATAGGTTTCTTGTTTGGTAAAGTTGTTAGATTGAGCGTTGATGACATTGTCATAATTATTGATTTTTTTGAGTGACAGCTCATAGCTAATTGAGCCGTTATTAATGCCTGTGTACTCCACGCCGATTAGACTATCAATTCTTGATTTTGTGCCATTAAGCCCTGAATATTTAAGGGTGTCAAAGTAGGTCACTTCTGTTTTTAACAAAAAATTATCAATGACTTGATTGTAGGCAAAGCCCAGCATTTTTGATTTATTATCAAAATGCAAAGCACCATTTTCAAAATAAGGTTTATCAAGATAAGTGTCGGCAAAATAAATGCCAAAATCATAACCAGAAAACTCACCTGTTAGGCTTAGTGCAATGCCAGTGTTCTTCAAATTATTACCAGGTTTGCTTTCTGGTAAATCCGTGCTAGCTTTAAAATCAGAGCCGAATTTTGGATTTTTACTAAAACGATTTTCGTGCAATAGAGCAGCAGAAATTTTTAAGTTGTCTTGGTAATAATCCAATTTACTCATCAATCTACCAAGGCGCAAATTTTTAATGTCAATCAGTCCTGGTGTGCGATTGTCCAGTGGGTTTAGAACATCGGTAATACGAATAGAATCAGACTTACCCCATACGACAATTTGTCTGCCAATTTTGAAATCAAGATTTGAATTAATACTGCCTTCAATATTTAATTCATTTACATTTAACTCGTTTCCATAGCTATTAGGCGTTGTCGAATAATGGTTACTTGT
>NZ_CDSC02000071.1 GCF_001298715.1 Bathymodiolus azoricus thioautotrophic gill symbiont | reverse complement strand
TTTTTGGATTAGGGAACATAGAATAAGTGTTTTTATTGAGTTTTTAGTATTTGACTGCCTGAGACTCAGTCCAATCTCGGATTTCCTTGGTTAGAGCTGTTGTAGATTTACCTTTAACACTAATAGGGCTTCCAATAACAACGGTAATGGTATTAGGATATTTAATAAAACTACCTTTAGGCCATGCCCTGCCTGCATTATGATATACAGGTGAAATATCACAACCTGTTTTCTTGGCGATAGAAATACCACCTTTTTGGTATTCACCGAGTTTTCCATAAGGCTGACGCGTACCTTCAGGGAACACTACAACAAAAATCTTTTCATTAATTCTATCAGCACCTTGTTTGATTATTTTTTTTAGGGCTTTGAGTTTTTCGCCACGATTAATAACAATAGGCTTCAACATTGCCAACCCCCAACCAAATACTGGAATTAGTAATAACTCTCGTTTAAGCACCCAAGTCTGACGCGGAAAAACTTGTTGTAAACCAATGCTTTCCCAAGTAGATTGATGGTTAGAGACAATCACGCATGGTGTTGTAGGAATGTTTTCCCTACCAATGACTTTAAGCTTGATGTTTAGCGTTATGCGTAGCCACCATATACAAAACTTTGACCAATTTACCAATATGGCGTAGCGCGCTTTAATTGGAATAAAAAACAGTGCGAATGCGGTTGTTACCAGCAAACCTAAAACTATCATTGAACCTAAAAAGTAAAGTAAAGACCTTAAAAAAAGCATATTTGTTCAGTACAGAGTATGTAAGCGTTATAATTTATCAACTTAGAATTTTAATGATTTTTTATGACGCTTAGCACTATTCTTTTTGATTTAGATGGCACATTGATTAACACTGCCCCTGATCTTGCTTATGCACTCAATACTTTGCTGTTGGAAAATGGTGTGGAAGAAAAGCCGTATGAGGCGATCAAGCCTTTGGTGGCACATGGTGGAAAAGCTTTAGTGGCTATGGGTTTTGAGTGCAATGAGTCGCATCCTGAATTCACTAAAAGACATCAAAGACTACTGCAAATTTACACTGATAATATTGACAAATACGCGAAAACTTTTGAGGGTATTGATGATTTATTAAAACTGATTAAACAGCGCAAACTCTTGTGGGGTGTTGTCACCAACAAACCTGAAAATTTAAGCCATTTATTGTTGGGTAAATTGGGCATTAAGCCTGATGTAGTTGTGTGTGGCGACACACTAGAATATAACAAACCACATCCTGCGCCCTTACTTTATGCTTGTGCGCAACTCTGCGTTAGCCCAGTCTCGTGCTTGTTTGTTGGTGATGATGAAAATGATATGATCGCAGGTAAAAATGCAGGCATTAAAACGGTTGCAGTCACTTATGGCTATGGCAAGGTTGTGCAGGGTTGGAATTATGACTATCTTATTGATTGCCCACAAGAAATACAGAGATTGATTTAATGCAAGAGTTATTATTAGGTTTATTTATAGGTGTATCTGCTGTGTTTTTTTGGCTTTTTAAGCTTAAAACCAAGAACACTGAATTAGAGATAAAGCTCAAAGAACAAGAAAAGACTTTTAATACCACGCAACGCTCGCAAATGCAGATAAACGAAGCCTTTGAAAGGATTTCTGCCCAAGTTTTAAAAAAAGACAGCCTTGAACTCAGTGAAAAGAATGCAGATTTACTCAAGCCATTAAAAACACAAATTGAAGATTTTCGCAAAAAAATAGAAGGGCTTTCCATTGAGCAAGTTAAAGACAGAAGTTCACTTGAACAACAAATTAAAACCTTAACAGATGCACATAAGAATACACTTGAAGGCACGCAGAAACTCACTAACGCATTGACTTATGACAACAAACAGCAAGGTGACTGGGGGGAGATGATATTAGAGTCAATTTTGGAGGATTCTGGATTAAACAAAGATGAGCAATACCATGTACAATCAACACTCAAAGATGAAGAAGGGAGGGTATTAAGACCTGATGTAATCGTGCATTTGCCTGATGATAAAGACATTATTATTGATTCCAAGGTCTCTCTTAAAAGTTATCAGGACTATGTCTCAGGCGATAGCACAGCAATTAGCGCACATATCAAATCTATTGATACCCATATTAAAAACATCTCATTAAAGTCATATGAAAACTTAGAAGGTGTAAATACACTGGATTATATTTTTGTATTTTTCCCGATTGAGGCATCTCTACTAGTAGCATTAGAGCAAAAACCTGATTTATTTAACGATGCACTAAAGAAAAATGTAGCATTGGTATCCCCTTCAACGCTGATGATGAGCCTAAAAACCGTTAATCATATTTGGAATACCGAACGGCAAAATAAAAACACCGAAGAGATTGTGCGCCAAGCAGGGGCGATGTATGATAAATTATCAGGCTTTGTGAAATCTATGGACGAGATAGAAAAGCAATTGGATAAGGCAAGAGACAGCTATAAAGATGCACGCATTAAACTCTCTACCGGTAAAGGCAATCTTATTGGTCGTGCGGAAAAATTAAAAGAACTGGGTGTGCAAAGTAAAAAGGAATTGAAATGAATATTAAAACCAATTATCAAATTACCAATGATGCGTTAAACGGTAAAACCATTTTAGTCACGGGTGCCAACCGTGGCTTCGGCAGGGCGATGACGCTAGACTTGGCCAAAGCAGGTGCGAGTGTGATTATGCTAGGGCGTGATTTAGGTTCATTAGAGGAGGTGTATGACGAAGTAGTGGATGCCAAATATCAAGAGCCAATTCTTTACCCGTTTGACTTAGAAGGTGCAACACCTGAACATTATGAGCAACTACAAAAAAATATTTTGGATAATTTCGGACGCCTTGATGGGCTGATTCACAATGCTAGTATTATTGGCACAATGATGCCAATTGAGCAATATGATATTAAACTGTGGTACGCCACTATGCAAATTAATATCAATGCGCCTTTTATGCTGACGCAATTTTTAATTCCTGCTTTGAATAAATCTGCTGATGCACGCATATTATTTTTATCCTCTTCAGTAGGGCGTAGTGCAAGAGCTTATTGGGGTGCCTATGGCGTGAGTAAATTTGCAATTGAAGGTTTAAGCCAAACCCTATCAGACGAATTGGAGAAAACCAATATTAAAGTCAATTCTCTAGACCCAGGGCGTATGAGGACTGAGATGAGAAGAGCTGCTTATCCTGCTGAAAATTCTGACAAAAATCCTTTGCCTGAGGATAAAAGCTCAGCGATTGTGTATTTAATGAGTGAAAAAACCAAGAAGCTAAATGGAGAGCAACTTACTTTATCCGACGCTTGATTAACATTAAAATCAACAACATTAAATAAACAACCAAACCAGCTACGCTTAGCACGAAAGAAAAAGTGCCAATCGGTGTCCATAGGGTTTCGTGTAACAGGCCTTGAGTGTCGACATATATCGGATAAAAAGTTCTTTGAATCAACATAGAGGCAACAGCCAAGAAGAAGAAAGATAAAGAAATCTTTAAAATTGTGTTTTTAAAAGACTTTTGCATAAAATTTTAGCACTGTAAATCAGCCGTTAAATGTGGATGAATGGTTTTTAAAATAGCTTTAAATACTTGTTCATTGCCAGCCACAACATTGCCAGTCTCTAAATACTTATCACGACCCGAAAAATCCCCTACAAAACCACCCGCTTCTTTAACCAAAAGCACGCCAGCGGCAATGTCCCAAATGTTAAGCTCAATTTCCCAAAAGCCATCTAAGCGACCTGCAGCCAAATAAGCCAGATCAAGTGCGGCAGATCCTGCACGGCGAATACCTGCCACTTTTGGATGAATTGCCTTAAACATATCAAGGTAAGCATCTAGATGTTGCGGTGCTTTAAAAGGAAAGCCTGTGCCAATCAGTGTGTTTTCAAAACCACGGGTATTGGTAGTGCGAATCCTTTGTTCGTTAAGATAAGCCCCTTGCCCTCTTGAAGCGGTAAACATTTCTTCTTTAAATGGGTCATATACCACAGCGTGCATGGCTTCATTGTCTTCGTATAAGGCGATAGAGACGCAGTATTGCGGGAAACCATGCAAGTAATTGGTGGTACCATCGAGTGGGTCAATAATCCATTGAAAGCGACTATTACCTAAAATTTCGCCATTTTCTTCACCCAAAATACAATGATCGGGAAAGGCGTATTTCAACTCGTCTATAATAGCATCTTCAGCGGCTTTATCAACTTCAGAAACAAAGTCATTAGCCGCTTTGTTTTCAATCGTTAAAAGGTCAATTTGGTTGTGGTATCTCAAAATGATGTCACCCGCTTTTCTGGTGGCTTTAATGGCAATATTAAGCGTAGGATGCATGATAAAAGGCAAAAATGAATAAAGAAGAGAATTATACCCATACCTTTGACAGGGTGCGTGTGGTTATGGTTAATACCACCGAGCCAGGTAATATTGGTGCGGCTGCCAGAGCGATGAAAAATATGAATTTATCGCAGTTGACTTTGGTCAATCCACAAGGCTACCCATCAGCCGTTGCCACTGCTAGAGCGAGTGGTGCAGATGATGTATTGTCCAATGCGCTAGTCTGTGAATCCCTAGAAGAAGCCCTGCAAGGCGCGCATTTGGTCATTGGTGCCAGTGCACGCCAACGCAATATTAAATGGAAGCAAATGGATGTTGTGGGTGCTTGCAATGAGATTCAAAAAATAACCTCAGTTGAAAACCAAACCGTAGTGGTGGTATTCGGCACAGAAAAATACGGGTTAACCAATGAAGAGTTAGATTTATGTCAAATACTGATGACCATCCCCGGTAATCCTGATTATTTTTCTTTGAATGTGGCTTCCGCCATTCAAGTCTTTGCTTATCAAAATTATGTCTATAACACCACAACGCAGTTTGAACAAAGTAGCAATAAGATTGCCAGTTTTGACGAATTAGAAGGTTTTTACACCCATCTTTCTCAAGTATTGGAACACATAGAGTATTTTGAAGATAAGCGCCCTAAGGCGCTTTTAATGCGAAGATTGCGTCGGTTCTTTGGTAGGGCAGAGCCTGAGAAAGAGGAGGTGGCGATTTTACGAGGGATACTCAGAAACATCAAACCCTTTCAAAAATAAACGTCGTCTTTTCCATTTTTTTCTGCGTTAGATTACCAAGAACACTCGATCACATAGTTTTACTATGCTCAATCGTATTCTTAGCAATCCGCCTTGTAAAAAAGAAAAATACTTGTTTATTGTATTAAAGTGTAGAAGTAGTTTTTAAAAGTTTTTTTTAATAGAAAAAAGACAAGGTCTCTATTTTTTATTTTTTTAATTCAGTTTGTAAGATAATTTAGGACGATAAATGAGTAA
>NZ_CDSC02000030.1 GCF_001298715.1 Bathymodiolus azoricus thioautotrophic gill symbiont | reverse complement strand
TTAATAATGCACCAAATTATGCTAATAGGCGAGCCTTTGCCGCCCTTAAAGACGATGGCTCAATCACGGCGTGGGGTCATTCGGATTGGGGAGGTGCAAGTGCGCCCTCTGGTAGCGGCTATACTAAGATTTATTCAAATGCGCGTGCCTTTGCCGCCCTTAAAGCCGATGGGTCAATCACAGCGTGGAGTAACCCAAATTATGGAGGTACAGGTGCACCCTCTGGTAGCGGCTACACCAAGATTTATTCAACTAAGGACGCCTTTGCCGCCCTTAAGGCTGATGGCTCAATTGCGGTGTGGGGCGGGGCGGGAACTTGGGATGCACCCTCTGATAGTGGCTACACCAAGATTTATTCAAATACACGTGCCTTTGCCGCTCTTAAAGCCGATGGCTCAATCACGGCGTGGGGTGGAATAGGATATAAAGGATCATCGGGAGGCATAGGTGCACCCTCTGATAGTGGCTATACCAAGATTTATTCAACTCAGTATGCCTTTGCCGCTCTTAAAGCCGATGGCTCAATCACGGTGTGGGGTGGAGCTGGAACTTGGGGTGCACCCTCTGATAGTGGCTACACCAAGATTTATTCAACTAAGGACGCCTTTGCCGCCCTTAAAACCGATGGCTCAATCACGGTGTGGGGTGATACAAATCATGGAGGCACAGGTGCACCCACTGATAGTGGCTATACCGAGATTTATTCAAATAGGCATGCCTTTGCCGCTCTTAAAGCCGATGGATCAATTACAGCGTGGGGCTATTCGTATTGGGGAGGTACAGGTGCACCCTCTGATAGTGGCTATACCAAGATTTATTCAAATGCATATGCCTTTGCCGCCCTTAAAGCTGATGGCTCGATCACAACATGGGGTGACATAAAGAGTGGGGGCACAAACGCATCCAACGCACCCACCGACAAAGGTTATATCAAGATTTATTCAAGTGATAGCGCCTTTGCTGCCCTTAAAGCCGATGGCTCAATTACATCATGGGGTAACTTAGATAGTTCGTGGGGTGACGAGGACAAACACACAAACGCACCCACCGACAAAGGCTATACCAAGATTTATTCAAATGGATATGCCTTTAGCGCTGTTAAGCCCGATGGCTCAATCGGGACATGGGGTGACCCAGATTGTGGAGGTGCATATGCCTCTGTCTCTGGTTACAATCTAGCGCTTGGAAAACCTGCCACACAATCCAGCAATTACTATGAGACGGTTCGTTATCATGCCTCAAAAGCAGTTAACGGGGACACCCAAGGTGTTTGGTATACCAATAGCATAACCCACACCAAAAAGGAACAAGGCGCTTGGTGGCAAGTTGATCTAGGCAGTAAGAAAAACATCAATGAAATCATTATCTACAACCGCACTGATTGCTGCGCAAATAGACTAAGCAACTACCAAGTTAGTATTTCTGATAAGGCAGACTTCAGCACCCACATTT
>NZ_CDSC02000428.1 GCF_001298715.1 Bathymodiolus azoricus thioautotrophic gill symbiont | reverse complement strand
TAATTTCTTCCAGTAGAAGCTGAGATATCTGTTACGAAAGTGTGAACAGACGGACAAAGTGATTGCAATATAGCCCCCACTCTATGAGTGGGGGTATAACAATATCTTAGTTATATCATGATGGTAAGTGGAGGAAACAGACACACTTTATGTATCACCTCAACACTGGAGGGATTCAAACTCACAAATTTAATGGTAATAGGCACTGAATCCAACGACCCTAAGTTGGAAGTAACAATGACCCCACCTCATTAGAATACACCAAAATTAATAACTTGATATTTGAAGAGCTTGGCTGATAATTTTATGTGAGCATGCAACATTCATTTTTTTATTACAAATAAATGACATGCAATCAAAAAATATGGCAAATGATTATTTTTCATTTAAAACAATCCAGAGGCTCAGTATGCATCACCCAGTTATAAATTATTATTTCATTATTAAATGATCATTGATGTACATTGTGGTTTAATGGAGATTTGTGGTTTCTGAGAAGATATTTTAACTTTTTTCAATGTTCCTTTCAAACATTTCTCTGCTGTGGTGGTTATTCTTATTTTTGATCAACATATAAAAAGCATCCACTTTGTTCAGGATCATTGTGGATTTCCGATTGTCACAATTTTTTCTACAGGTTCATCAAAGGAACATACCAGTCAAGCATTGTTTCTAATAGTTCAATAGTTCAATAGTTCAATAGTTCACATGGTCCTAATGGAACTGGTGGGTGAACTAAACAATTATCTAAAAATGAATGGCATATCAGAAAATTGAAGAAGCCATTGATGAAGTCCGAAAAAAACAAGAAATTTATTTGGCTTGACATAAAGGTCAAGGTCAAAGGGACTAATATACATACGATATTTTGGCATATATCACAAAGAATTATATAACATTGATATACTATGCGAAAATAGTACATCTACTATGCCAGTTTCACGCAGGGAAGGTTGGGTTTCAGCTATCTGTCAAGCTATATATAGCTAGTCCACGTGCAAGGGGGCGGATCCAATCTGTCAATCTATCATAGTCGTCTAAGTGTTTTTTAATACTTGTTATTGTTGTTAATTCAATTTCAAATTTCAAAAATCTTTATATTTTTAAAGCCTTAAATGAAACAAAGAATATTATCACACTTTCAAGACTATCTTATCCAATATATTAGTCACCAATATCAGGACCTCCTTTATTGTAATAGTTC
>NZ_CDSC02000172.1 GCF_001298715.1 Bathymodiolus azoricus thioautotrophic gill symbiont | reverse complement strand
TTAGTCTTATTTCCTATGTATGTATTTATGTTATAATAACTGTATGCTCATGTTGCACACTGTGCCTGAGCCTTGTTAATAAAATCTTGAATCTTGAATCTTGAATCTTGTATTAATTAATGTGTTGATTATTTATTTCTTTGTTGTAATGAATTGGGAGAAATGAAAACTGAAATAATTTTATATACTTTAAAATTACATTCTAAAATAAATGAATGCAAAACACACAATATAGGTTTTATCAAGTGTAATAATGTTAACAAATTACATATATGAAGTATATAAAGTCTGACAAATAAACATATTTAGCACTATATAACATGCATATACACAATGTACAACACTACGAGGGGGTGTCGTGGTCGTGATGTTTGGTAGTTGGAATTACACTACCTATGCAATCAGTGCCTATCGCCACTACTGTTCTGAGTTTGAATCACACTCAGAGTCTTACTCTAGTCTGATTGGACTTTAACATTAAATTAATTGATCATTTAATGGTATTATTCTGGCTTGATTGGTACTAAGCAGTACATGGATTTACCACTGGGTGGTCTTATACTGGGCTGATCGAACCTAAATAGTTCACGAATTGATTTTTACGGTGAGACCATGCATAATTACATGCATAATTGTGTGTTCCCTATAGAGAAATGTTTTTAGCTTATTTTTATCTGAAACCACTAAAACATTTGACAATAAACTGTGCTTGAGTGTTTACAGGACAGAGATGTAGGAGTGGGTCGGAAAGTGTTGGGTGGGAAGCTTTAGAAGCCGACGGAAAGTGTGTGAGCAAGCTTCACGAGTGGACCAGAAAGTGGGGAGGGAGCAAAACAGAAAGAAACATCTAAGTTGGCTTGAAAGCGCGTAACCTTATGAAGCTGAACATTTTTTGCTTCCATGCTACAAATTCGGATTTTTCTGCATTTTTGCCAAAAATTGAGGTGGGCAAAAAGCATAAATACGCCCCCT
>NZ_CDSC02000473.1 GCF_001298715.1 Bathymodiolus azoricus thioautotrophic gill symbiont | reverse complement strand
AAATAAGATATATTTAAATACTATCTTAAAGAATGTGAATTTAGATTTAATAATAGGGGGGGTAAGATTTGTATAAAATCTTGCTGAAAAATTTTAAAAATAACGCGCTTAACTGGTTAAGACCCAGAAACATATAGCCTTAAGCGCTTAGTTATCAAGACCACAAACTAATGAAAATTATTGTAGGTACGGTTTTTCTTTTATTTGTTATAAATGCCTTGGCATTAACTGAACAAGAGTTTATTGACAAAGTATTAAGCCAAGATACACGCTTTGAAAAAGACAAAATATATGTTGCTATTAAGCAAATAGAATTAGATGCCAGTAAACGTAATTATGCAGGTTGGAATACTGATTTAAGTGCATCATTGTCAAACAGTTATTATGATATAGATAATAATACAACTTCTGCCTCTATCTATGAGAAGCATCGCCAAAATAACAACAAATCTATCAAGTTATCAACTACAAAGAATTTTTTATCTAATCCTGCTATTCTAACATTCAGTATTAAGCGTTCAATCCCAGATTCCGATATAACGCGCTATAAACAAGGTGCACTTTATACTGGTAGTAATTCTAAATATAGCATCACTACTTTTGATAATACTTACAAAATTAGTTACAAATATCCCTTGTTAAAGCATGGTGAAAATGCATCAGGTTTAAAAACTTATCGTCGTGATATTTTGGATTTAGAACGCGAAAAATTTGATTTTAATGATGCGCAAGAAGGTTTTCTGGTGGATCGTTTAGAGCAATTTATTGATTGGAATTTTTATCAAAAGAATGCTGAGATTTACCAAGATTATAGTCAGTCATTAACAATAATTCAAGTTAATAAAGCCAAAGACAAGTCAAAACTAAATACAGCTATCTTGCGTTCAAAGCAGGATATATCAAGCAATGATAGTGAATTACAGTCTTTGAAAAGAGCGTTGGTGAGCGTACTGAATGACTCAAGTTTGTGGTTTGAAAACCCCAAAATAAGTACCGAAAAACGCCTAAAAATTATGCCTGATTTAACGCAATATTTACAACATAATGTGCGATCTTTGTTGAAGCTTGAGATTGATAAGCGTTTAAAAAATATTGATTTGAATTATCACAACAATCAATCTCTTTATAAATTGGATTTTAATATTAATGCTGAAAGGAATGATAATAAAGGCAATATAATGACAGCAGATTATAAGAGCAAGAGTGTTCTTTATACTGCAAGTCTTGATTTTTCTATGCCGATTGGTGTTGATGTGAATAATCAAAAAGATATTCAGGTGACACAATTAAATTTGCAAAAACTCAACATAGATTACAACAACAAATTAAAAGATATTCTTGCAGATGCACAGGCATTGATTGTCGGGCTGAATTTAAAAAAAAGGCGCTTGCTACCTATCAAAAACTAAGGATCGATGTAGGGGTTGAGTCTAATTTGGCACTCAAAGGTTATTTAGATCATTCTGTTTCGATTGAAGTGCTGATTGATGCATATCAAGAAAAACGCGATGTTGAGTTAGACTATGTTAAAGCATTGACAG
>NZ_CDSC02000018.1 GCF_001298715.1 Bathymodiolus azoricus thioautotrophic gill symbiont | reverse complement strand
CCTCAAAGCCGATTATATTATTGCCAATCCACCCTTTAATGTCAGTGACTGGAGCGGTGATCTACTACGCAAAGATGGACGCTGGCAATACGGCACACCGCCCACAGGCAATGCCAACTATGCATGGATACAGCACTTTATCTATCACCTTGCCCCCAGCGGACAAGCAGGCTTTGTGCTGGCAAAAGGGGCGTTGACCTCTAAAACATCGGGTGAAGGTGAGATAAGAAAAGCCCTAGTTGAAGCGAGTTTAATTGATTGCATTGTCAACCTGCCTGCTAAGCTGTTTTTAAATACCCAAATCCCTGCATCACTTTGGTTTATGAGCCGAAATCGTGCCAATGGCAAGTTTCGGGACAGACGCAATGAAATTCTGTTTATAGATGCTCGTAATATGGGGCATTTAATCAATCGCCGCACCCGTGAACTCTCCGCAGAGGATATAAACACCATTGCCGATACCTACCACAACTGGCGTAATCCCGTAGGGGCAGACCTATGTGTCTACCCTGATAACCTGCAACCATCGAAAAAAGGGCGAACACATAGGTTCGCCCCTACAGAAGACAAATATACAGACATAAAAGGATTCTGTTGTGCCGCCCCCATCGAGCGGGTCAAAGAACTGGATTATGTGCTCACCCCAGGTCGATATGTCGGCTTGGCAGTGGAAGAGGATGATTTTGATTTTACTGAACGCTTTAACAGCCTGAAAGCGGAGTTTGAAGGGCAGTTAAAAGAAGAAGCGGAATTGAACCAGCGGATTATGGAAAATCTGGCGAAGGTGAAAATATGAGTGCTGATTTACCCTTTACAATCGACACGTCATTTTTAGAACGCAGTATTCAAACCTTGGATAAAGCCTTTCATTTATTGCAACAAGTCGATACTGATAGTTTGGAATATGATTTATATCGCTCGGCAATCATTAAAGAATTTGAAATTATACTGGAGCAATCAGGCAGTTTATTAAGAAAGCGGCTAAAACCATTTTTTCATGCTTCAAAAGCAGTTGCTAGGCTCAATTTCAAGGATGTTTTTAGGCATGCAGGTCATCATGATTTATTAAGTCTTGAGGAAGTCGAACGCTGGCTAGTTTATCGAGATAACCGTAATTCCACCGCACATGATTATGGTTTCGGTCTAGC
>NZ_CDSC02000120.1 GCF_001298715.1 Bathymodiolus azoricus thioautotrophic gill symbiont | reverse complement strand
AAAAAATACCCTGTTTTATTTACTTTCTGTTCAATTTCCAAATACTCACGTTTAAAATATTCGGCATCAAAACGCCCAGCCTCAAGAATATCGGTTTTTTGAATTATGCTAATCTGCGGCATTTTCTTTGCTTAATAATAATAAAACCAAACCAATCAATTTATCTTTTTCACTCGGCGCTGAAGTGGCGATCAATAATGTTAGCGTCGTTAAGGTTTGCGGAGTAATTACCTGTTGATAATCAAAGCCACTTTTTTGCAAAAACCATACAAAACTAAAAGCTCCAGTGCGTTTGTTGCCATCATTAAAAGGATGATTTTTAACAATAAAATATAAAAGATGGGTGGCCTTTTCCTCAATACTAGGATAGGCATCTTCGCCAAAAACCGATTGAAAAATATTAGCAAAAATCCCTGCTAAACTGTCTTTTTTCTTTTCTTGGGCAAAAAGTTGTGTAGCTTGTTTTTTTGCTATTAGATCATTTTTCAATTTACCAACAGCCAAATACAAATTTTCTGCTTTGATTGTAATTTGATTTTTATTTAAACCCTCTTGTGGAAGTTTATCCTCATCAAATGCCTCTAAGCTAAACCAAGTATGAGCAAATGATTTAATAAGTTCTAAAACATCATCGCTGTCAATTTGATTTTTAGAAAGTAATTTAATATCATCAACAGCATTCATAAATGCTTGATAATTTTTCTCAATACGGTTTTTATTGATGGTGTAGCCTTGGACAATGTGCTGTTTTAGAGTTTTGATTGCCCATTGACGAAATTTAATTGCTTTGGCGGAATTAGTGCGATAACCAACTGCCAAAATAATATCTAAATTGTAAAACTCAATATCTCTTTTAACTTCTCTACCGCCTTCATTTTGAACTTGTGCAAAAAATGCACAAGTTGAATTTTTATCTACTTCACCATCTTTAAAAATGTTTTTAATATGTTTAGTGATAACACTTCTTTCTGTGTCAAAAATAACAGATAGATCCTTTTGGTTTGCCCAAATAGTCTGTACATCTACATCTACATCTGATTTTAGTTCAATTGCGCCGTTTTTTGCTTGGTAGATTGTTGGGATTTTGGTCATTTTATCTGCTCAATAAAAAAGCTCATAATAATCCACCACCAACGATTGCTAAATTTTTAACAGTCTCTTCGTTTTCAATTTTTTGGTTTAAATGTTGTTTGAAATCATCTAATGATTCAAAACCAATATTAGTGATATAATTTTCAATTTCTAGTTTATTGTCATCACCACTACAAATCAGTACATCTAAAAACTTTTCCATTTCTCGGATTTTAGTACCGCCTTTTGTCATTTTGTATTGAATGTCTTTCATTTCATTGTATTGCTCTTGTGTTAAATTTTCATTCTTTTCTATTTTTAAAGCAAGTTTAAGTGATGTGTTTTCTTTCCGTAATTTTTCATTCTCTTCTTTTAAACTTCCTGTTTCTTCCATCTCTAAAACTTTGTGCATAATTGGTTGTAATATTCTGTAAGAGCTTTCTACTATCTTTTGAAAATATAAATTTTCAATATCAAAACCACCATGAACTAAATTAGAGCGAATACAATAAATAATATCTAAAGTTTTTTGAAAGAACTCTATTTTTTTATCTTCCAAAATTTGGAATTTTTCTCTTTTTGTAGAAATAAAAATATAACTACCGTTTCTGCCATTTTTATTTTCCTCAATGCATTTATATTCAACGTCACCTTTTTGATTTTTTAAAGGATAATTTCGTAAATTGAGTATAAGTTCAAATAAAGCATTGTCAAACTCTATTCCTTCTTGATTTTGCAGGTCAAATATTCTTAAAAATTCATCTTTTATTCTTCCATGTTTTTTATAGTTGTCTATTGCTTCTCTATCTGTTTTTATACCTTTCAGATCTTTCTTGTACCAATTATTAAATGACATCCATAATTTTAAAAATGGTGTGATATATTCAATCTCTGATTTATCAAACAGTTTTTGATATTGCTCCATTTTTTATTTCCAAAAACTCAACTTCTGCTTTATCGCCCATTTCTCAAACTCAATCGCAATTTCTTGTAAATCGTGCTGTTGGATTAAGTGATTATGCTTGTCCAGCGACCGCTCGCCGTTATCATTAGTTTGGTAAATTTCTTTGCCAGAATTGTCTTTACCTGAGTTTTCCGATACTGCCATAAAAATTGGATAATCCTCCGCTTTTGGATTGATTTTATCATCCCATTTTTGCACAAATAATACGCTGGTTTTAGTGCCTGTATGCGGTTTAAAAGTATTGCCATCCAGTCCAACCACGGCAAGAAGCCTTGCTCTGTCCATAATAAACTCACGCACCTTGGCATCGGAGATATTGTTAAACCTGCCTTGCGGTAAAACAATTGCCATACGTCCGCCGTCTTTCAAAAAATCCAAGTTGCGTTCAATAAACAAAATATCTCTTGACATTTTGCTTTGCCTTTTGTTGCCTTTGCTGGCAATATCAAAATTTGAAAGTAAACGCGTGTCTTTCACATCCCCTGCAAAAGGCGGGTTTGCCAGCAATAAATCAAAATTAAAAAACTTCGGATTATTCTTATCTTTGGCAAGTTCTAACATTCTATCATAGCCTTCTGAGTAAGTTTTTCGCCATTTGTCATCTTTTAGTTTTTCGCTCCAGCGTGAATAGTCCAAGGTATTTAGGTGTAAAACATTGGTTTTACCGTCGCCTGCTATCATATTAAGCGTGCGTGAGACTCGCACCGATTTTTCATCAAAATCAATGCCAAAGACATTGGTTACAAAATCTTTTTGGTCTTTGGTTAGTTTTTTATTAGAAAAATTATGAAAGTTTGCCTTGCCCTGATCGGCCAACTTTGCCCACACATTAAACAAAGTATGCACAGTAAAGCCACACGATCCACAAGCAGTATCAATCATTTTTTCGTGCCGTTGTGGGTTTACCATATAAACACACATATCAATGACATTTCTTGGGGTGAAATACTGCCCTTTTGCGCCTTTGGAAGATTTATTTACTAGGTATTCAAATGCTTCGTCTATTACTTGCAAGTTAGAATTAAACAGCTTGACATTTTGCAAAAATCCCACGCAGATTTGCAGATGGTTTTCATCTGATATTCTCAGGGGTTCGCCTTCCTCAAAAATACCACTCCATTTCTTTTTGGCATTGGTAAATAGTTTGTTGATTATTTTTTTGGTATGGTGTGCATCGCCTCGGCTTCTAAATTCTAATTGGCGATAATCATTAATATTGTCGGTATTTTCATCAGCTAATAATTTTAAAATTTCTTTATCAGTTAAATTAGTATTTTTCTTTTGTTGTTTTTTAATGTCTCTTTCAATTTGAATTCTGTCTTCAGCACTTTGCATTTCATCATAAAGTTTAATGAAAATGAGTTTAAAAACTTCCTCAAAAATATCAACCCCTGCATTAGCTAACACCTCATCTTCAATTTCTTCAATTTCTTCAATCAGTAATTTTAGAGATTTACGTTCAATTGCCAAGCGGTCTTTTTGCATGAGCTCTAAATAAGTAAAAACCTCTTTTTTAACATCATTAATAGTTTCATCAAACTTTGGAATATTAGATAATGGCGCAAAATAATTAGGATTAAGGCGCTCATAATAATCAATCTCTACGCCATTTGTCCAAACCGCAAGAGGTGCCCCTGTGGCGTGGGTATAACTTTTTAACTGCTCTTTACCGTCTTTACCTTGATGTTTTTTAATTTCCAATATGCAATAAACACTAGTTTGGTCAGCTTTATTAAGAATAACAATATCGGCATATTTGTTGCTACTGCCAAAAGCAACAGGATGCTCAACCTCTAATAATCCTAATGGATAATTGTATTCGTGTAGTAATTTATCCAGCATTAATTGGCGAACAATCTCTTCAGGCTTAGCTTGGATGTCTTTCTTTCGCTTTAAACATTTAAGGATATACTTACCCTTTTTCTGAAAAATAGACTACTCTATTTTATCAATAGACTCTGTAGAGAAAATGATTAGATCATATTTTCTGTTAGATTTTATAAGTTCAGCTAATTGCATAATTGATTATTTTTATATTTAAGATATTTTACGGTTTTTTGCTGAGAACATGCTTCCCTAATCCAAAAATAGAAATCAAAAAAACACAAAAACCCCAACTGGTATAATGATTTCAACCAAAAAACAGTTTCACCCATTAGGTGGAAACCAAAGGCAACCAAGCCCCTCATTAACCAACCAAACTTTATACATTCTTGAATTCACATCATAAGTGCAACACTCAATTAGTCAACAAAATGGTATTAACCACCCTTTAATCCGACAAGACAAAGGTGTAATGGTCCAATCAACTTAGACACATTTCAAGCCACTTTTTTCAATTCAGCCATCTTCTGAGCAGGTGTAA
>NZ_CDSC02000302.1 GCF_001298715.1 Bathymodiolus azoricus thioautotrophic gill symbiont | reverse complement strand
AAAAGGCTTGAAGCTTAGTGGTGCGAATTCTGAAGGTTCATCTGATACCATTGATGTAGACAGCATTCCAGACATATTAAGTAACAAACAAGTGGATACAGAAACTGCTATTGGTTCGGGCACCTATAAAACTGCCTACAATTTTAAAAATCAACCCGATTTATTGGTATTGCTATTAAAGTCACACGATCAAGCTGCTGATATTGAAGAAGAAATAAAATGGCTAACGAAATTAGATTCACTTGGTATAAAAACACCTAAGCGCTATAAACAAATCACATTTGTTGATGAATCTGATTCTAATACCAAGCAATACGGCTTAGTTGTGCAAAAAATTAAAGGCGCACATGATATAAAATTAATGCGCAAAAAAAAGGTTCAGCTAAGCAATCATCTATTGCAAGTGCTTGATAGTAGTAACGACCAAACCCTAAGAGATATTAAAAATTTGCAGAAAATATTTGCATTAAACAACAATCTTAGTGTGTCAGATTTTCAAGGGCTTGTTGCCGAAGACGGTCAACTGTATATTATAGATCCAATGGGTGTTGTTATATCGCCTTGGAGCGCTAATCGTAACACGGATCAGTTAGATGCCTTGCAAACATTTGAACATTATATTTTAGAACGCCACAACCTTTTTACCGACAAAACACTCGATCATATTGTCTATATTGACAAACAACTTTGGGATGCACCCGATAAGACGCTAAAACAAAAAATACTAAGCGATGCAAAAGAAAAGAATAACAAAGTCATTGTTGTCTATGATTCTGCAACAGGTGAAAAAGATGTTATTCACCAACCAAGCAACAGTCAAAATTTAGATTTCGCAACCGTTGAAGTTATTAGCCGTGATAATATAAGCCCAAGTGCTGATTTAAAAAATGAACACCTTGATTTTGCCAAGCAACATGACTGGAAAGAAAGCAGCAACTCTGTTTTCCGTGTCAACACCGCTGAGGGTTATGAAGCCCTAAACCTAAAAAGCAATGACAAAAACAAACACAACATTATCTTGTCCATTGGCGAAAACAAAGTCACCAGAGATGCCGCCAAAGCGTTATTTGACAAACACCCTAACACCAGTGTCCTTGTTACACTTGATGAGCAAGGTAAGTTGGTTTTCCCAGAGGGAGAAGCATTTACGCCTGATTCCAGTGTACGACTCAATATTGTTGGACATTCAAAAAAATTGGAAGAAGTGGGGGCGACAAAGTTAGCAGATTATACCGATCAATTAGCGCAACACTACAAGATGGATTCAGTAGACAGTCACGCCTATTTGAATCGTGCTGCTTTGGTGGGTTGTAACAACGAAAGACTCAGTCAAAGTTACGCTAAAGAGCTTTACACTAGAAAATATTTAAGAAACACTAGTGTTACAGGTAGATTGGGTGATATTCATGTGAACGAAGATGGCTCTAAAACCATGAATGAGAAGGATCAAAAAATCATTCATCGTTGGGATTATGGACGCAACAGATCTACTTGGACAACGCAAAGTTCTAAGAATATTGCTAAAGTTTTAGATCATCTAAAATTGGGGTTAGATGATGAAACAACGCCAGATTCATTGATGCATAAGGATATAGGCGAATATATTGGTCGTGGTGCCATGAAAGTTGCTTACACCTTAAAAGACCACCCCGATTTGTTGTTTTTACAACTAAATGAAAGATTAGAGAATCCGTCTTCAATTGAACGATTAACAAACGAAATTGAGTGGATTAACAAATTTAGAGAAATGGGCATTAAAACGCCAAAATATTTTAAAACTCTTTCTATGATTGATGAGAATAATCAAGAACACCATGGTATTTTGGTTGAACGCATTCATAGCTCAGTATTGGTAAAACCAGGACGGTTGCCTATTCCAAAGGGGCGCACAACAGCCAAAACGCTAAGCGATATTCAAAATTTATTACAGAAATTTGATCAGCATCCAAATTTGGGTATCGGTGATTTGCAGATGTTATTAGGCAGAGATGGGCAACTTTATGTTATGGATCCATTGAACATTCACTCACCATCGTCTGAAGTTTTGTCTTGTTATTCACAGGTAGACAGGAAAGAGAATATAGAAAATTTGTTAAAGTGGAGAGATGAATCCTTAAGCACCCTAAAAGAATTTGATCAAAACAAAGGTATGCACGCCATTTTTGTTAGCAAGAAAATGTTGGAGGGCGATCCAAAATTTGAAAAAAGTCTATTAGACAAAGCACAAAAACAACAAGACCTTGTTGTTATGAGTTACGACTCAGATGGCACAACCAAAGTGCTTTACGAGCCAAAAACCAACTATAAAATAGATAGAATTGAAGTAATGGTTGATGAAAGCAATCACTTTATTAGTAAAGTTCAAATGAGATCTTTAATAAGAGGCAACCCCAAAGTGTCCAGTGATATGGTTTTTCGTCACGCACTAAAAGAAGATTTCAGCAACTATCAAAGCAACATTATCGTTCAAAACGGCAACAGCGAAGTCGCCGTCAAAGCCGCCCAAGCCCTTGCCAATAAACACCCTGAGAGTAGCATTATTGTTCATTTTGATGACAATAACAAATTGGTCACATCAGACAACGAGATTTATACCCCTAAAGGCAATGTGCGACTTAATTTTGTTGATCATGGAGAAAATTTTGCCAATGGTGAAAATGGCATGGATAAATTGACCGATAAAGTCAAGCAGATTTATGATACTTACGCCAATGAAAACACTTATTTTGATCGCATTGCTTTAGTAGGTTGTGATACTTCTCGCATCAGGCAAGGTCTAACTAGGAATTTTGCCAAAATGATTTATGACAATATACCAGCGCTAAAAACTACTGAAATAACCGGCAGAAAAGGCGACATGCAAATCAACCCTGATGGCACCAAAACCATGGAAACAGGCGGTGAAAAAATGATTTATCAGTGGAATGGTGATTTAAATGTTATTACCAGGCAAACTAAAGAGTCTAAGCGTGTGGGGGAAATATTAGAAGGTTTGAAACTTGGTGGTGCGAACTCCAAAGGATCACCTGATACAGACAACATCCCAAATACATTAAACAGCGATCAAGTAGATACAGAAACTGTTGTTGGTCAAGGTGTATTTAAAACTGCCTATAATTTTAAAGATAGACCTAATTTATTGGTGTTGCTATTAACCTCAGGTTTTGAAGCCAGCGAGATTGAAGAAGAAATAAAACACTTAAAGAAACTAGATTCGCTTGGTATAAAAACACCTAAATTTTACAAAAAAATCACATTTATAGATAAATCTAACACTACGAAACACGGTTTAGTCGTGCAAAAAATTAAAGGCGCACAAGATATAATGTTATCGTACAAAAGTTTGATTCCGAAAGGAGACTCTCTGTTAAAAATACTTAATAATAGCAGCAATCAAACTTTAGAAGACATTCAACATCTGCAAAAAATATTCGCAAAAAATGCTACATTGTCTATATCAGATTTTCAAGGGCTTATTGCTGAAGATGGTCAATTGTATATTATGGATCCACAGGGTATTGATTTAAGTGAAAAGGAACATTTAGATCAGTTAAATGCTTTACAAGCACTTAAAC
>NZ_CDSC02000016.1 GCF_001298715.1 Bathymodiolus azoricus thioautotrophic gill symbiont | reverse complement strand
TTACAGTACCTTTGTCTTGTCGGATTAAAGGGTGGTTAATACCATTTGGTTGACTAATTGAGTGTTGCACTTATGATGTGAATTCAAGAATGTATAAAGTTTGGTTGGTTAATGAGGGGCTTGGTTGCCTTTGGTTTCCACCTAATGGGTGAAACTGTTTTTTGGTTGAAATCATTATACCAGTTGGGGTTTGTGTGTTTTTTTTGGTTTTTATTTTTGGATTAGGATTATGCAACAATTAACTGATTTAAAAGCTATTCTTCATTCCAAGCGTGCTAATATTTATTATTTAGATAAATGCCGAGTCATGCAAAAAGACGGGCGTGTTTTATATCTCACAGAAGAGCAAGACAATAAACAATATTGGAATATTCCCATTGCCAATACCACTTGTATTTTACTTGGCGGTGGCACTTCAATCACTCAAGCGGCGATGAGAATGCTCGCTCAAGCAGGAGTTTTAGTCGGTTTTAGTGGCTCTGGTGGTACACCGCTACTTATGGCAACGCAAATTGAATGGTTAACGCCGCAAAGTGAATACCGCCCTACAGAATATGTGCAAGCGTGGATGGGTTTTTGGTTTAACGAAGGCAAACGCTTGCATTTTGCCAAAATTATTCAAACTAAACGCATTGACTTTCTAAACAAAATATGGGGTAAAGATAAAGATCTTCAGGTTGAAGGTATTACACCCAACATAAAGTTACTAGATGATTTTAAGCAAAAAATTATCAATGCCAATAGCGTTAACAAACTTTTAACCGATGAAATGTTGCTTACTAAGGCTCTTTACAGGCAAGCGGTTACTGCCACTAAAACCACAAAGTTTACCCGCCAACATGATAGCACTGACTTGGCTAATGACTTTCTTAATCACGGTAATTATTTGGCTTACGGACTAGCTGCCACCACCCTTTGGGTGCTTGGTATTCCACATGGTTTTGCCCTCATGCACGGCAAAACTCGCCGAGGTGCCTTGGTATTTGACATTGCTGATTTAATTAAGGATACCTTAATATTGCCTTGGGCGTTTATTTGTGCTAAAGAACGGATGAGTGAGCAAGAATTTAGACAACAATGCCTACAAAATTTTACTAAACACAAAGCCCTGGATTTTATGTTTCAAGTCATAAAAGAGATTTGTGCAGAGGCAGATAAAACAACTGAGAGTGAAAAATGTTAGTAACCTTCATTAGCGAATGTGAGAAAAAAGCCCTTAGCAGAACAAGACGAGTATTGGACGCTTTTGCCAACCGTATTGGCAACAACACTTGGCAAACTCCCATTACTGAAGAAGGCTTGAATGCGGTTAAAAGACTCTTACAAAAAACTGCCAGTAAAAATACTGCCGTTAGCTGCCATCAGTTAAAATCAAGAATTAGAACGGAATTACTGTGGGTGGTTGGAAATCGAAACAAGTTTAATAATGAAGGAGTTGTAGCGGTTAATTATACGGAAGCAGATAAATTTATAGGGG
>NZ_CDSC02000043.1 GCF_001298715.1 Bathymodiolus azoricus thioautotrophic gill symbiont | reverse complement strand
AAAAGACGCGCAGCGATTGAGCCGATTATCGGACATCTTAAATCAGATTTTAGACTCTCTAGAAACCTACTCAAAGGGTAAGTTGGTGATGAGATTAATGTTTTAATGGCTGCCTGTGCTTGGAATTTGAGAAAATGGCTGGTGATAGCCACTATTTTTTTGTTTTGGCAAAAACTGGGCTTATTTTTTGTAAAATACCTAAGGTTTTTTGTGGTGCTGGATAAAAAGCAGTTTTGTTGATTTAGATGGTTGGCAAAATGGGTGGTTTTGGTTTGGTTTGGAATGGGTTTTTAAGGGGCGACTAATTAAGCGTTGTAGTGATGATTTGAATTCAAGAAGGTATAATCAGAGACATGAAAAAAATTGCAATTTATCCCGGTTCTTTTGACCCCATTACTAATGGACATATTGACTTAATAAAACGCGCTAGCAAATTATTTGATACCGTGATTATTGGCATTACGCAAAACAGCAAAAAATCATCTTTTTTAACTATTAACAATAGATTAAAAGGCGCTAGAGATGCCTTGACGGATATTGATAATATCAAAGTGATGAGTTTTGATACTTTATTGGTGGACTTCGCCGAGGCACAAAATGCACAGATTATTTTGCGTGGATTGCGAGCGGTAAGTGATTTTGAATATGAGTTCCAACTCTCAGGTATGAACAAACATCTCAACCCCCATATTGAAACCCTATTTATGACCCCAGCAGAACAATATGCCAATATCTCTTCTTCCTTAGTTAGAGAAATTTTATCCCTTGGTGGCAATATTAGTAGTTTTGTACCAGCTAATATTGAAACCCTATTAAAAGAAACCTTTGCATAAATAAGAATAATCATCATAAATCCACTTTTCACCCACTTGGCGATTTTTCCAGCGATACCCAGCAGTCCTCTAGGAGGTTAAACCTAGCCTTAGCCCTGCTAAGACAAGGTTTAAAGAAATCATCAATTGGGCAAAAATTGGATTTTTCCAATCATTCCTAATTTATGCAAAGACCTCTAAAAGAAAAAAATTTAATCCATTTTTTTACTTGACTAAATTTTTTATGTCCCTATATAGGCTTCACAACTATTTAAAAGGAGCAAAAAATGTCAAAAATTATCGGTATTGATTTAGGAACCACCAATTCATGTGTTGCCATTATGGATGGTGGCAATATAAAGATCATTGAAAATTCTGAAGGTGATCGCACCACCCCCTCTATTATTGCTTTTCCAAAAGATTCAGAGGAAGTTTTAGTAGGTCAAAGCGCCAAACGACAAGCGGTTACTAACCCTGAAAACACACTATATGCAATTAAACGATTAATCGGTCGTCGTTTTGACGAAGAAGCAGTACAAAAAGATATTGATCTTGTACCTTACAAAATTGTTAAAGCAGACAATGGCGATGCATGGGTTGAGGTGAACGGCAAAAAAATGGCGGCACCTGAGATTTCAGCAAAAGTTATTGAAAAGATGAAAAAAACAGCCGAAGACTATTTAGGTGAAAAAGTAACAGAAGCGGTTATTACAGTTCCTGCTTATTTTAACGACTCACAGAGGCAAGCCACCAAAGATGCCGGCAAGATTGCAGGTTTGGATGTTAAGCGCATTATCAATGAGCCAACAGCAGCAGCATTGGCTTACGGTGTAGACAAATCTAAAGGCGACAAAACTGTTGCTGTATACGACTTAGGTGGTGGTACATTTGATGTTTCCATTATTGAAATGGAAGACATTGATGGTGAAAAACACTTTGAAGTTTTGTCAACCAACGGCGATACTTTTCTAGGAGGTGAAGATTTTGACCAGCGCATTATTAATTACTTGGTAGATGAATTTAAAAAAGAGCAAGGCGTTGATTTAAAAAATGACCCAATGGCACTACAACGCTTAAAAGAAGCAGCAGAAAAAGCCAAGATTGAGTTGTCTTCTTCTGAGCAAACTGAGGTTAATCTTCCGTATGTTACCGCTGATGCCTCAGGCCCTAAACACCTTAATATTAAATTGACCCGTGCTAAATTAGAATCTTTGGTTGAAGATTTAATCAAGCGCTCAATTGACCCTTGTAAGATTGCATTGAAAGATGCAGATTTATCTGCCAAAGATATTGATGAAGTGATTATCGTTGGTGGCTCTACGCGTATGCCTAAAGTGCAAGAAGCAGTGAAAAAATTCTTTGGCAAAGAGCCGAAAAAAGATGTTAACCCTGATGAAGCAGTGGCAATGGGTGCTGCAGTGCAAGCAGGCGTACTTGGTGGCGATGTTAAAGATGTCTTGTTATTAGATGTAACACCATTATCACTCGGTATTGAGACTATGGGTGGCGTAATGACTAAGTTGATTGAAAAGAACACAACCATTCCAACCAATGCATCGCAAGTCTTCTCAACTGCAGCAGACAACCAGTCAGCGGTAACGGTTCATATTTTACAAGGTGAGCGTGAAATTGCAAGTGCAAACAAGTCATTGGGTCAATTCAACCTTGAGGGCATTCCTAATGCGCCCAAAGGTCAGCCGCAAATTGAAGTAACTTTAGACATTGATTCTAATGGTATTTTAAATGTTTCTGCCAAGGATAAGAACTCTGGCAAAGAGCAAAGCATTACCATTAAAGCATCAAGTGGCTTGAGCGATGAAGAAGTTGAAAAGATGATTAAAGATGCAGAAGCGAACGCCGAGGAAGATAAGAAATTCCAAGAATTGGTAACCACGCGTAATATGGCAGATTCAATCATTCACTCAACCAAGCAACTGTTAGATGAACACAAAGATGAAGTATCAGACGATGAAAAAACGGCAATTGAGGCAGCAATTACTGAGCTTGAAGAAGCTATGAAAGCAGATGACAAAGAAGCCATTGATACTAAAGTTCAAAGTCTTAGCGAAGTAGCTCAACCTTTGGCTGAAAAAGCACAAGCAAAAGTAGCTACAGATGCGGGCGGTGATGGCTTTACTGATGCCGCTAATGCAGGCGCACAAGATGCGGATGTGGTAGATGCCGACTTTGAAGAAGTTAAGGACGACGATAAGAAGTAAATCGTTTTATTTAAACTCACACAAAAAGACCTTCTGTTAAAGAGGGTTTTTTGCTTTACGGGAAATTAGACCATGTCAGAAAGAGATTATTACGAAGTATTAGGTGTTAACAAAGGTGATGATGCAAAAATCATCAAAAAAGCGTATAAACGCTTAGCAATGAAACATCACCCTGACCGCAACAAAAACAACAAAGAGTCCGCTGAGAGGACCTTTAAGGAAATACAAAAAGCCTATTCAGTTTTGTCTGATAAGCAAAAACGACAAGCCTACGACCAGTTTGGTCATGCAGGCGTCAATGGCAATGCAGGCGGCGGTTTTGGTGGTGGCAGCCCATTCGGTGGCGGTGGTGGTTTTGGTGATATTTTTGGTGATATTTTTGGGGGTAGTCGCCAAGCGCAAGCAGATAATCGTGGTTCGGATTTACGCTACGATTTAGAAATAGACCTAAAAGAAGCAGCCGAAGGTAAGACCGTTCAAATCCGTGTTCCTAAAGGCGAAAAATGTGACACTTGTCGTGGTTCTGGTGCTAAGCCAGGCACCAGTGCTAAAACTTGTGGCACTTGTCAAGGTGCAGGACAAGTGCATATGCAGCAAGGCCCTTTCCAAGTACAACAACCTTGCCCACAATGTAGAGGTGCGGGACAAGTGATTGATTCACCTTGTGGCGATTGTCATGGTAAAGGTGTGGTTCGCAGACAAAAAACACTCTCGGCTAAAATTCCTGCAGGTGTTGATACTGGCAATCGTATTCGTCTCACAGGCGAAGGTGAAGCTGGCGCTCGTGGTGGACCGAACGGTGATTTATATATTGAAATTCATGTTAGACCACACAATATTTTTGAGCGTCACGGCAATGATTTGTATTGCGGTGTGCCCATTGATTTTGCCTCAGCGGCACTAGGTGGTAGTATTGAAGTACCAACACTGAGTGGAAAATTAAAGATTAAAATTCCAGAAGGCACACAAACAGACAAACAGTTCCGTTTAAAAGGCAAAGGTATTACTGGTTTACAAGGTAGTGGCACAGGTGATTTGATTTGCCAAGTCAAACTTGAGACACCTGTTAATCTCAATACAAAGCAAAAAGAATTGTTACAAGAATTCTCAAACTCATGCGGAAAGAAACAACACCCTGAGTCAGACTCCTTCTTTGGTAAAATGAAGTCATTTTTAAAATAAGTAAAGGACGCACAGTGAAAATCAAACACATTCAAGCTCGTGAAATTCTAGATTCTAGAGGCAACCCAACCATTGAAGCAGATATTATTCTTAACGATGGCACAATGGGTAGTGCGATGGTGCCATCAGGCGCTTCAACAGGTGCACGCGAGGCGTTAGAATTGCGTGATGGTGACAAATCTCGTTATCTTGGCAAAGGTGTTTTGAAAGCAGTTGCATTTATCAATACTGAAATTGCTCAGGCCTTAGTGGGTTCTGATATTACAGATTTAGGAAAAATTGACGCTTTAATGATTGCACTTGACGGCACGCAGACAAAATCACGCCTAGGTGCCAATGCTATTTTGGCAGTATCATTGGCAGCGGCTCATGCGAATGCCAACAGACAGAACAAACCCCTGTACGACACATTAGATTTAGGCGCTAAGTACAAATTACCAGTACCAATGATGAACATTATCAACGGCGGTGAGCACGCCAACAACAGTGTGGACATTCAAGAATTTATGATTATCCCTGCGGGTGCACCAAGTTTCAAAGAGGCTTTGCGTTATGGTGCAGAAGTGTTTCACCATCTTAAATCTGTCTTAGAGGCTAAAGGACTCAATACTGCTGTTGGTGATGAAGGGGGTTTTGCACCTGATCTTGCTTCGAATGAAGATGCGATTAAAGTCATTTTAGAAGCCATTAAAAAAGCAGGCTACACCGCAGGCAAAGACATCTTTATTGGCATTGATGCAGCCAGTTCTGAGTTCTATGAAAATGGCACTTACAATCTTGCTTCTGAAAATCGCTCACTAACTTCACAAGAATTTGCTGATTACTTAGCCAACTGGGTAGAAAACTACCCAATACTCTCTATCGAAGATGGCATGGACGAGGATGACTGGGATGGTTGGGATTTACTCAGTAAGAAAATTGGTGATAAAGTACAACTGGTTGGCGATGATTTATTCGTTACTAACAGCAAGATTCTTGCCAAAGGTATCGATAAAAATATCGCCAATTCAATCCTTATAAAAGTTAATCAAATTGGCACATTGAGTGAAACTTTTGCTGCCATGGAAATGGCTGAAAAGGCTGGTTACACTTGTGTAATGTCACATCGATCTGGCGAAACTGAAGACACCACCATTGCAGATTTAGCTGTAGCAACAGGCTGTGGTCAAATTAAAACAGGCTCACTGTCGCGTTCTGATCGTTTGGCAAAATATAATCGTCTATTGCGTATTGAAGAAGAATTAGGTGAGAATGCAATCTATCCTGGACTTGCTGCTTTTAATCATTTGCGTTAAACTGAGCGCTTGGATTCACTCTCAACTCCTTGGTTAATCATAATCCTATTAGGGCTTATCTTAGCTTCTGCTTTTTTCTCATCGACTGAAACTTCAATGATGGCGATTAATCGCTATCGTCTCAAAGTACTCGCTAAAACCAACAAAAATGCCAAACGCACCGAGCGTTTACTAGATGATTTAGACCATTTAATTGGCACAATTTTATTGGGTAATAATCTGGTTAATATTTTTGCTGCCAGTATTGCCACGATACTAGCAATTAAGCTTTGGGGTGAAGGATCGGTCATATTAGCATCACTGGCATTAACTTTTGTTATTTTGGTTTTTGCAGAAACCACACCAAAAACCTTTGCTGCTAAAAACCCTGAAAAAGTCGCCCTTCCCGCTTCGATTGTTATTGACCTATTTATCAAATTATTCAAGCCTTTTGTTTGGATAATTGCACAAATTAGTAAAATTATTCTTGCTTCTTTAGGGGTAAAAACACAAAATGAAAACGAAAGCATTACTTCAGAAGAGCTTAGAATGGTAGTGAATGATGCCAAGCCAATTATTGCCTCAAACTATCAAAAAATGCTACTTAATATTATTGACTTAGAGAAAGTGAAAGTTGAAGATATTATGATCCCCAGAAATGAATTAATCAGTGTTGACATTAACAAGCCCGGTGATCTTTTAAAGCAGTTAAAACACATACAACATACCAGACTTCTAATTTATGACACATCAAGCGACAACATCACAGGTCTGCTACATATGCGTGATATTGTAAATTTATATGCCAAAGGCGACTTTAGTATTGAGAATGTCTTAACATTGATTCGCACACCTTATTTTGTGCCAGAAGGCACTTCTCTAGCGCACCAATTGGCGCATTTTCAAACACAAAAAAGACGCTTGGGATTGGTGGTTGATGAGTACGGTGAAGTCCGTGGTGCGATTGTTGTTGAAGATATCCTGGAAGAAATTGTGGGTCAATTTACTTCAAATCAAAATGAAATTATTGATGAAATCATTAAGCAGAAGGATGGTGGTTATTTAGTTGACCCTAGGGTTAATATACGAGAGTTAAATCTATTGTTGCAATTAGACTTATCTGTTACTAAAGCTAAAACTTTAAATGGTCTAATTTTAGAAACATTACAAAGCATTCCTAAACATGATGTCAGCCTAAAAATTGATAACATCTTGATTGATATTGTGCAAATTTCTGAGCAAACCATTAAGTTGGTTAGA
>NZ_CDSC02000355.1 GCF_001298715.1 Bathymodiolus azoricus thioautotrophic gill symbiont | reverse complement strand
GACATCTTAAATCAGATTTTAGACTCTCTAGAAACCTACTCAAAGGGCAAGTTGGTGATGAGATTAATGTTTTAATGGCTACCTGTGCTTGGAATTTGAGAAAATGGCTGGTGATAGCCACTTAGTTTTTTTGTTTTGGCAAAAACTGGGCTTATTTTTTGTAAAATACCTAAGGTTTTTTGTGGTGTTGGATAAAAAGCAGTTTTGTTGATTTGGATGGTTGGCAAAATGGGTGGTTTTGGTTTGGTTTGGGGTGGGGTGGGTTTTTAAGGGGCGACTAATTATAGGGGCGGACTTGTTCAAACAACCCGCTGTACAACTAAGCGAGGCTAAAAACTTATTACAAGATTTTGCGCATATTCCAAGGGCGCAACGATTATTAAAAGTCATTGGCAAAGAGCTTGGTAAATAAGGGTTTATCCCTTGTTCTTATCCTAGAAAAGTTTAATTCTCCGGTACTTGTTAAGAAATAACACAATTCTATTTAGTTTTTCTTTGTACCGTATTCGTAATACCCTAAACCAACCAATACAAGTGCAATACCATAAAATTGTATAAGTTCAAGGGTTTCATTGTTAAGCGCTGAACCTAATAGTAAAGCAAAAACAGGCGTTATTAGTGGCACGATGCCGATTGCTTTCACACTAGCGTGTTTGATTAAATAGTAATAAGACATAAATCCAATGACTGAGCCAAATATGGACAGATAGCCAATAGAGAGTGCGGCTTTCATGGTAATAGCAGGGATCGTACTTTCGCTTAAAAGCCAGATAATAATAAACAAAGGGGTGCTAAATAGTAGGGCACCCGTCGTGGTTTCCAGTGCTGAAACTTGCGTGTTGATTTGTTTGAGCTTGACGGATATAAACGCCTGAAAAGTCATACCTAAGGTGACCGCTAAAAGTCCACGAACAAGGTCTCTTGACTCTGTCAAGGAATGAGAAAAAATAACAACCAATCCACTCAAACCTAACAATAAACCAATTATTTTATTAACACTAAAAAATTTATCTTTGAGCAGTATCAGTGCGAATACACCAGTCATAATGGGTGTTAAGCCAAATACAATAGAGACAATGCTAGAGGCTAGATTTTGCGAGGCGTAATAAACCAAACTCATCGTTACAAATACACCTAAACCTGCATAGAAATAGTTCCACAGACTTAACGGTGTTAATGTGAGTTTCTGTCTTTTTATCAGTAGTAGCAATAAACAGACACCGAGCCCAATCAGCATTCTTGAAGCGACACCAAAACTATGGCTGGTGCCGAGTGTTGACC
>NZ_CDSC02000417.1 GCF_001298715.1 Bathymodiolus azoricus thioautotrophic gill symbiont | reverse complement strand
GGCTAAAGCCATCTGAGTCCTGAGCTGCGGCATCAATGGTTTTTGCCACATAGGTCAATGCTTGTTGAAACTGCTCGGATAATCCGCCTGTAATAAAAGAGAGATTATCATCCCAGTCATTCAGTCCATTGGTGCCAGCGATGGCAATCACGGTGTGGTTGGGATGGGTAGCGTTTTGATAGTTTTGGATTTGCAGGCCTGAGTCGAAATTACTTTTTATTTGGTCGTCTATTCTCCAGCCATTGACCCCTCTATCTTTCGCATTTTTCTTGTAAACATCCTCAGCCAATAAGGCTGATTCAAAGTAAGTAATTGAGCTATTGTTATCTTGTGTTGGCATAGTATTCTCTTTGCTATTGCTATTGTTATTGTTATTTATTTTGATTTTGTGGTAGTGCTAAGACGATCCCTTAATGCTTTAAATAGACTGTTGGGTTCGTATTGGGCTTTATCGTAAGTCTCTATACGCTCCATAAAAGAATTAGGAACAGTGATTGAGTGTGCAAGACTGCCATAATGATACTTAATAGAACCATCTTTGCGCAATGCAGGCTTATCAATTTCTACTTTAATGTCTCTACTTTTACCAAAACTACCACAAGTCATGGTGCCTGATACATAATCTAGATTTTTGTAGATATCTCTATCATATTCTAAAAGATGATAATTATTTAGCACTAACTTACTGCCAGAAACATAAACCACATCCAATCCCAACTTATACTGTTGACCGCGTTTAATGGCACGCCCTCCCCAACCTGGCTCATCATTTATATCTTGAGGAATAAGAACGCTAATGGATTTATTTCCATAACGACTATCAAATCGTCTCTTGGTATTCCAAGGTAAATCC
>NZ_CDSC02000156.1 GCF_001298715.1 Bathymodiolus azoricus thioautotrophic gill symbiont | reverse complement strand
TTGTCTTTGCCTAAACGCCGAAGCCAAATGCCAATAGCCTGTGGGGTTGGCACGCTTTGATTGGTGATTAAGCGTAGCGCCTTGTCTTTGACAATGTGGGTAGTATCATCTAAGCACTGCCCACTTTCATGTTGGCTTAATATCAAGGTATTGATAAAAGTGGAGGCTTTGAGTGCACAATTGCTACCAAGGGCTGGGAAGTGTTGATCAATGGTATTAGACAAACTCAATGTGTTAATGGTATGTGCAGTAGCAAGTAGCCCAATGCGAGCGGTTAGAAGTTCGTTGGTAGAGGACAGTTTGTAGTTTAAAATGTTCATAAATGTAGTAAGGTTTGGTTGTGTATAAAGGGGATGTGGTTGTCTTTTGTGTTTTCACCCAATGGGTGAAGCGGTTTTTTGGTTGAAACCATTATACCAGTTGGGGTTTGTGTGTTTTTTTGATTTCTATTTTTGGATTAGGGTTGAAGCATTCTGCTCAAAGTTGCTTATGCTGTATAATCCAAAAGTAACTAAAAATCTCAAGGATATATTGAATATGACTAAAAATCAGCCTCCTCCAATAATAACTGAAATTCCAGTTGATGAGCAAGAGAAGTTTGAAAAATTAATCAAATCATGTCGAAGTAAATATATTCGTACATCTCAAGAAATTGTAGATAAAGTATTTAAAGAAAAACCTGTTTATTTACAAAACATAAAAAACAAAGAAGTTAGTCAGTCTATTTTAGGATTAAGAGGGCTAGTTTGGAATGAATACCTTAAAGACGAGGTGAGTTTCAATATTATCTTAATGCAGAAAATGCATGCCACATTAAAAACACCGCAACATATTTTAGAGCTTCTCGTGAATAAAAAAATTACAGAACTGAAAGAAAAAGATCTTTTGAAAGAGGTTCGTAGTCTTTGTGGCGAATATGCTGGAAGAGTTTTCCCTTATATCTATAAAATAGCCCTAAGTAACACTAACTCAAGAAGATCAAGAGCGGGTAAAACATTTGAGTCAATCGTCTATAAAGTATACGACATATTAGAATATGATTTCGATTCACAGAATAAAGTTGGGAGAAAAACATTTACAAAGTTGGGTTTGGGTAAAAAAGTAGATTCTATTCTTCCAAGCGTTGACTGTTATGAACAAAGACGAAATAAAACCATTATAGGGACAATGAAAACATCTTTGCGTGAAAGATGGCAGGAGGTTGCAGAAGAGATAGAAAGAACTAAAATTCCAGAAATACATTTACTAACAGTTGATGAGGATATTTCTAAGAGTAAAGCTCAGGAAATGGCAAATCACAATATTATTGTTGTTGCTTATGACTGGGTTGCTAACTCAGAGTCTTTAACTTCAATGAAAAATATAATTAGTTTTGAAGACTACTTATTTGAAGAAATTCCATCTATTTTGAAATTTTGGGGTGAAAAATGAAAAAAATAAAAGTGATAGATTTATTTGCAGGTATTGGTGGCATTAGGCTGGGTTTTGAAAAATCATCTAAGCAGGGTATTGAGTGTGTTTTTACCAGTGAATGGGATAAGTATTCC
>NZ_CDSC02000329.1 GCF_001298715.1 Bathymodiolus azoricus thioautotrophic gill symbiont | reverse complement strand
GTTTGAGGCAACGACACGATGATGAATAATAGCACAAAAATCTGTCTTACCAGAGCACCAAAAAATAAAAAACAAAAAGATATTTTTACTTATCTTTCTTTATTTTCAGGCATTGGTGGATTTGAATTAGGCATTCAGCAATCAATGCCTTATGCTAAATGTGTAGGGTTTAGTGAAACAAACCCTTATGCAAAATCAATTTATCAAAGAGTTTTTAAAAGTCACAAGGATTACAAAGATGTTACAGAAATTAACGAAAACGAGTTGCCAGAATTTGATTGCCTGGTTGCAGGATTCCCTTGTCAGCCATTCTCGTTGTCAGGAAAAAGACAGGGGTTCAATGACACAAGAGGAACATTATTTTTTGACATTGTCAGAATTCTTAGAGCAAAACGCCCAAAAGTGTTTGTACTTGAAAATGTCCAAGGATTGTTGTCACACGATGAAGGGCGAACCTTTGGAGTCATTATCAAAACATTGGATGAACTTTGGTACGATGTCCAGTGGCAGGTGCTTAACTGCAAACATCATGGAACACCGCAAGATCGAAATAGAGTGTTCATTGTGGGATATTCTAGAGCCTACGACCAAAGTGGAAAAAAAATATTACCTATCCGCTACTCAGGCTCAAAAGTTGCTGAAGGCAGGAAACCGAAAGTCATAGGTAATACCAATCCGTCTGGTACTGGTATGAACGGTA
The DNA here is from genome assembly GCF_001298715.1 of Bathymodiolus azoricus thioautotrophic gill symbiont. Lineage (GTDB taxonomy): Bacteria > Pseudomonadota > Gammaproteobacteria > PS1 > Pseudothioglobaceae > Thiodubiliella. Next base: position 523 of record NZ_CDSC02000329.1, on the reverse strand, counting down.
ATGTTTATAGTTCTGCCACTCTTGCACCTACACTTACTACGAATAAAGGAGAGGGACTGAAAATTTTTCATTCAGAGAGGGTGTTTACAGCCAAAGACAGTAACGAGATGGGTGGCAGTCTAGGGCTACTTTCAAGAAACAATGGTATTTGTTATGCGTTAACAAAAAAACATGCAAATCATATCGTCCAATTAACAAAATCTAGCTTAATTCAGGACGCTAGAGTTTATGATCCTTATGGCATTGGAGTAACACTCAAGTCTAAAGGCAGTAATGAGATAGGCACAAATACAGAGCTGTACCTGATAAAGAATAGAGTTAGAAGATTAACGCCAATTGAGTGTGAAAGATTGCAAGATATTCCCGATGGACATACTAAATTTGGCAAGAACAATGAAGTTATATCAGATGCACAAAGGTATGCCTGCATTGGAAACGCAGTAAACAGCAAAGTTATTCAGATTATTTTTGATAAATTAAAAGATGCTTTGATTGATAAAAAAGAAGAAGAAAAAATATTAAT
>NZ_CDSC02000401.1 GCF_001298715.1 Bathymodiolus azoricus thioautotrophic gill symbiont | reverse complement strand
AAAAAATATCATGGTATCATTGACAGTTAATTTAAATCAATATTGAGGAAACCAACCATGCAAACAAAAACTAGTCAAACTAAAGCACAAAAAGCCGTTAATCAACCTACAATGGCTTCGCCGAGTGTTGCTTTGTATCGTGGCTTTGTTATTAATGGCGAGACGGTAAGCGACCAAAGTGGCTACTCAGTCTCCAGCGCAGGCGATGTCAATGGCGATGGCTTGGATGATTTGATTGTGGGTGCTAGGTACGCCGATCTAAGTGGCAAATCAAATGCAGGTAAATCTTATGTTGTGTTTGGCAAAGCCAACGGCAGTGCCATCAATCTAAGTGCTATTGCTGATGCAAGCAACCCTACAGGAGGCTTTGTTATCAATGGTGAGGCAACGAATGATTATAGTGGCGTCTCAGTCTCCAGCGCAGGCGATGTCAACGGCGATGGCTTGGATGATTTGATTGTGGGTGTTAGTAATGCTAGATCAAATGCAGGTAAATCTTATGTTGTGTTTGGCAAAGCCAACAGCAGTGCCATTAATCTAAGTGCCATTGCTGATGCAAGCAACCCTACAGGGGGTTTTGTTATCAATGGTGAGGCAGAGAATGATTATAGTGGCGTCTCAGTCTCCAGCGCAGGCGATGTCAACGGCGATGGCTTGGATGATTTGATTGTAGGTGCTTTTTTTGCCGATCCAAATGGCAAATCATCTGCAGGTAAATCTTATGTTGTGTTTGGCAAAGCCAACAGCAGTACCATTAATCTAAGTGCTATTGCTGATGCAAGCAACCCTACAGGGGGCTTTGTAATTAATGGCGAAGCAACGAGTGATTATAGTGGCGTCTCAGTCTCCAGCGCAGGCGATGTCAACGGCGATGGCTTGGATGATTTGATTGTGGGCGCTAAAGGCGCTGATCCAAGTGGTAGATCAAATGCAGGTAAATCTTATGTTGTGTTTGGTAAGGTAGGCAGCAGTGCTATTGATCTGAGCACCATTGCTGATGCAAAAAACCCGACAGGGGGCTTTGTTATTAATGGTGAGGCGGCGAATGACGAAAATGGCTTCTCAGTCTCCAACGCAGGCGATGTCAACGGCGATGGCTTGGATGATTTGATTGTGGGTGCTGATAAAGCCAGTTTAACTGGTAAATCAAAAGCAGGTAAATCTTATGTTGTGTTTGGTAAAGCCAACAGCAGTGCTATTAATCTGAGTACCATTGCTGATGCAAGCAACCCTTTAGGGGGCTTTGTAATTAATGGCGAGGCGTTGGGTGATCAAAGTGGCATCTCAGTCTCTAGTGCAGGCGATGTCAACGGCGATGGCTTGGATGATTTGATTGTGGGTGCTAGGTACGCCGATCCAAGTGGCAAATCAAAAGCAGGTAAATCTTATGTTGTGTTTGGCAAAGCCAACAACAGTGCCATTAATCTAAGTGC
>NZ_CDSC02000245.1 GCF_001298715.1 Bathymodiolus azoricus thioautotrophic gill symbiont | reverse complement strand
GGGTTTTTCTCTAAAATATTGACAATTGCCAAAGTTTGGTTCAGCGGATCAACTTGCTGGCTTTTAGGGTAAATGTCAATATTCTTTTTTACCTTTTCACCACCTTGTTCAAAGTTTTGATAATGCTTAGTTTGCAAACCAAATTGATTAATAACAAATACAGATTTTGTGCGAATTTTATAATCCAAAAACAAGGCTATCATGCCTTCAGTTTGTGCATCTAAAGTATAAGAATACACATTGTCTATTTTGCTTAAGGTAATCCGTACTTCAGCAAGATCAAAATCTAGCGTTGATAAGGTGTAAGTTGCTGTGTGTGGCTTAAGCGCCAGTACTGAAAAAGAAAACAACAGTGGAAATAAAAATTTTATCATTCACTAACTTTAAAATAGTCTTTTTTAATGAAAAACATCTAATGCTTTATCGTAAACTTTGGTTTTAACCTTAAATAACCCCAATAAAGAATGTGAAATATTATCATGTGACAACGATTGATTAATGTCACCTGACTTCTCATCACTAAACCAAGCCAGCATTGGCACATGGGTTTGTTCTTTAGGGGCAATTATATAAGGTAATCCATGCAAATAAACACTTTTTTCTCCTAGAGATTCACCATGATCTGAGGTGTAGAATACGAAACTATTGAGGTAATTTTTTTTCATCAATTGAATGGTACTATCAATTAAATAATCGGTATATAAAATACTGTTGTCATAGGCATTGTTGACTTCTTCATTGGTGCATTTCTCTGGCGTATTTTTGCAAACAGGCGTAAACACTTCAAAAGCTTTCGGGTAACGCTTATAGTATCTTGGACCATGAGATCCGAGAGAATGTAGAACCACCAATACATCAGACTCTTGCTTATCAATATAGGACTTTAAACCATCAAGCATAGAAATATCAAACTTGCCTTGACTCAATATATTTTTATTCTCAATTCGAGTGCAAACACCTTTACAACTAGAATTATTATCTAGCCAAAAAACCTTAACACCAGCTGTTTGTAAAATGTCTAGCACATTGGATTGGTTGTCGGCTTTTTGTGGTGAATAATCATTTTTTCCTAACAATGAAAACATACAAGGCACCGAATAAGCGGTAGATGTGCCACAAGAGGCAACATTAGAAAAATTCATAATATTTTGTTTTGCAAGCTTAGGGTTGGTTAATTTTTTATAGCCGTTTAATGAAAAATGGTCTGCTCTTGCCGTTTCTCCAACGATAAAAATACCAACAGTTTTTTGTTTTTTAGCCTCATTAATAACTGCATCATTACCAATCATTTTAAATTTTTCCTTTTTATCAGGAAAGTAATTTTCTTTGATGTATTTAACGCCTGAATTAACAACAAAAAGTGGGTTGATAAAATAACGCAAATCACGATTTTCTCTACCGAAATAAGTCAAATATTTCATATTAGACCAAATCATAATAGTGCAAATAACCATAACAACAATAGTAGTTAAAATTCTATTTCTACTTTCAATCAAAAAAGTTTGTCGTTTGATTTTCACTAACCATAATAACGCAACAGGTATAAAAGCAAAAATACCCATATGAATCATCAATGGAATAGACAACAATTCAAGTGTTTCTTGAGTATTTTGCTCTTTAATGTTATCAACAATATTGGTCAGCATAAACTGATCAAACACTACACCAAGTTCTGAAAAATAACCAATAATTGCGCTTACTATTAATACAATGGATAAAAAAACTTTTAACGTATATTTGTGGCTAAACAATAGCAACATCAAATAAAGTAGTGCAAAAAACAGAGCAGAAAAAGACAAGAAAAACCCAAAACCTGCTGTTTTAAAAAAATCTATTCTTTGAAAAACCTTACCCCAAAATACAAAATTGTCAAAAAAAACAATAAAACCACAAGTTAATAA
>NZ_CDSC02000148.1 GCF_001298715.1 Bathymodiolus azoricus thioautotrophic gill symbiont | reverse complement strand
GTTAACATTTTTTTAAGCAAAACGACCAAGAAATAAGAGGTATTTTAACAAAAGTTGGTTGATTTGTCTAGGGTTATTGTTATTTTTATTATTATAAATCAATGTTTTGTGTGGTTTTTAAGGGCTGACTATTTAGTATCGTTATGTCATTATTTATGATTAGTATTATGTCATTTGTGGTGACTTATATGAATATTGGCTGGGGCGAGCAAACCATTGAAAAATGGTTATCCAGTTTTGCTATTGCATGGTTAGCGGGCTTTCCACTACTGTATATTTTTGCACCGATTTTTAAGAAAATAATTATTCAGTCGTTATCCAAATAAGGTGTGCCATTCTGCCTGAGTTTGCCCCATCTCGGCGATAGGAAAAATATTTTTCTTCCTGTTCAACAGTGCATTGGTCGCCACCTGTTATTACTTTAACATCCAAGTCATTTAAAATAATGCGTGCAACCTGATAAATATCTAAGTGATATTTGCCCTTTTTTTGTGTGAATGCCATGCTCAGTTTTTCATCTTTAGCAATAAACTGCTCAAATACTTCGCTACCTACCTCAAGGTTTTTCGCACAAATCGCTGGGCCAAAATGTATCAACAAGTCATGTTCATCAAAGGCTTTGATGAATGATTCAATCACACCGTTTAAAATCCCTTGCCAACCTGCGTGTGCCACGCCTACTTGTGTACCTGATTGATTGGATGCAAAAATCGGTAGACAGTCAGCAGTCATTACCGCACAAACCACACCTTTCTCACAAGTAATAACACTGTCGCCTTCGCAATCATTTGACTGAGCATCTAAACAAATATCAGAGTGGGTTTGATTTAACCATTTTGGCTCACTGGGCAAATTATAGTGTTGAACGAGCAATGCTTGATTATGTGCAACTGATTCAAAATTATCGCCCGTATGCATTGCAAGATTAAAGTTTTCATAGCCACCCACACTCGTTCCACCTTTTAAGTATCGTGTGGTTGAAAGATGTTTAACCTTACTTGGAAAACCAACGCTAAGCTGGGTCATATTTTTGTAACACTTCAATTAGGGCTTGCATATCTTCTGGTAATAGCGCTTTCCATGACATTTCTTGCCCTGAAATCGGGTGCGTTAATGTGAGTTTTTTGGAATGCAATGCTTGACGATCAAATCCTTTGAGTGCATCTTTAAGTGCTTCATCTGCTCTCTTTGGAAAACGAACCTTACCGCCATACATTGTATCAGCAATCAGTGGATACCCTATATGCGACATATGTACACGAATTTGATGGGTGCGTCCTGTTTCCAAAACCGCCTTAACATGCGTATGGTGTCCAAACCTGTCAATCACACGGTAATGCGTAATAGCATCCTTGCCACCTTCGCTCACCGCTTGTTTAATGCGGTCTTTTGAATCACGCCCGATAGGCTCATTAACCGTGCCACCTGAGATCATATGCCCATAGACAATAGCACTATATTCTCTTGACACACTGTGCGTTTGCAATTGCTCAACTAGATTTTTTTGCGCCAATTCACTGCGTGCTACTACCATTAAGCCAGAAGTATTTTTATCCAAGCGATGTACAATACCTACTCTATCAAGTTTAGCCAGCGATGCATCGTGATATAACAGCGCATTTGCCAATGTACCACTCCAGTTACCCGCACCAGGGTGCGTCACTAGGCCAACTGGTTTATTAATGATAATGATATCTTCATCTTCAAAAACGATATCTATAGGAATATCTTGTGCCACCCAATCATTGGTTTTTTCTCGCTTGATTTCAAGCTTAACAATCTCACCACCTAAGACTTTGTCTTTAGGTTTAAAGGTTTTATCATTAATAAGAGCACTCCCTGATTTAACCCAAGTAGTGATTTTAGAACGAGAATAATCTGGCAACATTGTAACTAGTGCACTATCAATGCGTTGCCCGATGAGTCGGTCTGGAATGATGACATTAAGATTCATAGCCGTAATTTTACACTTTTATATTAATCAACTTTTCAAGGTCTTCTATTAAATTGACTTTTGCCAATCATCCCTATTTATCCGTAAGGGAGGCTACGCACTGCAAAGGTCTCTAAATACAAAAATACCGACTAACAAGTCGGTATTTTTATCATCTAATTTGGCGTCCCGTAAGAGATTTGAACTCCTGTTGTCAGGATGAAATCCTGAAGTCCTGAGCCAGCTAGACGAACGGGACAGCGATATTTTAGTTGAGAATAGATATTCTTGCAATTCTTTAAGGCGAAAAAAAATGGCTCAGTTTAATAAAACTGAGCCATTTTCGGTATTTGGCATCGCCTAGGAGAATCGAACTCCTCTTACCAGGATGAAAACCTGGGGTCCTAACCGATAGACGAAGGCGACATAGTTTTTTTGCATTAGGACGATGGTGGAGCTAAGCGGGTTCGAACCGCTGACCCCGACACTGCCAGTGTCGTGCTCTCCCAGCTGAGCTATAGCCCCATTTGTTGGTTGCCAAGCAAAAGATGCAAATTATAGTCTGTATGCTAAATTAGTCAAGTTAAAATACACTTATGTTAGAAAAAAAATACACCGAAAAAACTTTTACTTTGGAAATTCTTTATCATGTAGGCGTTTACGAGAACTCTATTCATTTTATTTTTGACCACGCTTCAAAAACTTGCGTCATTATTGACCCCGCTTGGGAGGCAGATTTATTTATCCAGCGTATTAAGGACAAAGGTTATAAACTTACCGATATTTGGCTAACGCATTGGCATGGCGACCACATCAATGCAGTGGATGAAATTATAGAAAAAATAGGGGCAAAAATCACAATAGGCATTAATGAAGTCCCTTATCTGCAAATTAAAAATAAAGTGCAAACAGTTAGTGATGGTGACACAATACGCTTAGGCAAGACAAACGCTAAAATAATTAATACACCAGGGCATACTGCAGGTGGTGTTTGCTATTTATTAGATGGACATTTGATTGCAGGAGATACCTTGTTTGTCTATGGCGCAGGACACTGCTCACTGCCTGACGCTAATGCAATAGAATTGTACCATTCTATGCAAAAACTTAAGCAAGTTGATAACGATACAATGCTACATTGCGGACATGATTATGGCTCAAAAATTGAAACCACGATGGATGAGCAAAAACAAGGCAATGCTTGGCTCGTTATTGACACACAAGCCGATTTTGTTAAATTTGTTGATGATATGGCTCAGGGTTTAATTGCTTACCCGACTGATGCGCTTAACAAGTTAGAAATCCAAGCTATGTTATAGCGCATCATCAATACTTTTAGAGACCTTTGTATAAACTAGGGATGATTGACAAAAACCAATTTTTGCCCAATTGGGTTTTTAATGATTATTTCTAATTTAGGCAAAAGTCTCTCATAATCTAGATAATAAATATCGTCTAATGTCGTTAATCCTGAATTCAGATGTTAATAAAAAAGGGACTAACTTATATTAATACCAACATCTTATAAGACAGTCTATTACCACTAAATCCAAACACAATTGAATCAATTCTATCCAGTGTCGATCGTTTGACATTGCCATCATTCAACCTAAAAACAAACTCATCAACATAACGCCCGATATGTTTATCTGAAAAATGATGAAATACACCATGATAACCGCGTTTTAATAACGCCCAAACACTCTCAATGCCATTAGTATGCACAATACCATTAACAT
>NZ_CDSC02000014.1 GCF_001298715.1 Bathymodiolus azoricus thioautotrophic gill symbiont | reverse complement strand
TTGGTGCTTTTTGATTAGTGACAAGACGCAAAGCTTTGTCTTTGGCAATATGAACAGTATCGTTTAGACATTCACCGCCCTCATGTTGGCTCAGTACCAAGGTATTAATTAAAGGTTGAGGCTTTAAAGGCGCAGTTACTGCCCGATGCGGGGAAGCGCTGATCTATTGTTTTTGATAAATCCAATACTCGGATAGTATGCGCTAGTGTAATAAGCCCAATACGAGAGGTCAAAAGTTCGTTAATTGTATCAAGCTTGTAGTTTAAAATGTTCATAAACGCATAAAGTTTGGTTGGTTAATGAGAGGTTTGGTTGCCTTTGGTTTTCACCCAATGGGTGAAGCGGTTTTTTGGTTTTTATTTTTGGATTGGAGATTCTATTGTTTTTTTAAGAAAATAATATGGAGTGACAAAGTTCTAAGGCTTACTTATTTTTGAGTGGTGATGGGTTTTGGATTGATTGATAGAGGTGGATTTGATAGGATAGATGCGAATTTACAGAAAGAAGTTTGCTTGACCTGCCAGTTGGGGTTTGTGTGTTTCTTTAATTTTTATTTTTGGATTAGGGGAATAAATCTAATTTTAGTTTAAAATTTAAAGTTTTCAATATATTCATAATTAAACATATGTACCATACAGAAGCAAATAAAATCTACAAGGAATTGTTAAATCAGCTTCCGACATTTAAGGGAGGGACTTCGTTCAATATTGGAAATATTAAAATAGAAGTTCAGGGAAAAGATGGGTTGGGAGGTCTTATTGAAGAGTGGCTTGGAGTATGGGCAAAGAAAAACTAATTTCAATATAACTGACCCAAAAGAAAACGGTAATAGTCAAGAATTTCCAGATTATTATATCGGCGATGATAAGGATCTTTTAGAAATAAAATCTTTTGACGCCTCTGCTAGTGCAAACTTTGATTTAGCAAATTTTGATTCTTATTGTAGATCTGTCGCAGACTCACCTAAAAGAACAAATGCCGACTATCTTATTTTTTCATATACACTCAATGGATCAAAACTAAATATTCAAGATATATGGATAAAGAAAATATGGGAAATAACCTGCCCATCTGCAAAAATCCCTTTAAAAAACCCAAGTAAAAAAGGATGTGATTTACAATATTAGACCATCTAGTTGGTATGCTAAAAACCCTCAATTTAAAAGTTTTACAACTAAAGAAGAATTTATAAACGCCTTATTTAATACACAGCAAGAATATAAGAGCTTTAGTTATCTAGAAGATTATCTAAAAAATACCATCTAATACCTTAACCGAAACATTTTTAACCACAGGAACAACGACTGTATTACCTATTAAGTCATATAGTTTATTACTCTCTATGTTAGATGTATAGTTATCAGGAAAACCAAATAAGCGGAAACATTCTCTAGTAGATAATCTCCTAATATAATTATTATCAATAACACCAATTCTATTTGTTTCTGTGGCAACAATAGTTGGCGTTATGCAATCCGAACCCAAAATTTTATTCAACTCAAAACTTAATTTTCCAGCGACCAAATTATATCCTTTAGCGGCACTAAACTTGTATTCTCGCTTTGTACTGCCATCGTCTAATCTTATTAAATCTTTAGGGTGTTCAAATCTTAAATATTTTTTATCAACCATATCATCAAGCATTTCTTTTAAATTGCCTTTATCGTGATTTTTATAAAAAGAATATATCTCATTTAGGGTTAAAGGCATTCCATCCATCCAAACAATTCCTTTAGATTCTGCCCATTGTTTTTTCCTTCTTTCTTTAAGCAAGGTGTTTAATATTTTCTTTTGTTCCTTGGTTAGTTTCCCCTTTAATTCCAAGTCCCAACTATGAATATTGTTCGCACCACCTCGCTTATCTTTAATGGCTTTCCCTTTTAACTCCTCAGCTGAAAAAAATTTCAATAATTTTTTTGTAAAAGCAGTTTTTAAAGGTTGTAAATTAGTTTCTTGAATATCTCCAAATACCTTAGTTTTTGTTTCAAAAGAGGTCAAATGGATTTTGTTTATTTTATTCCCAACTATATATACCCTTTTTCTAGACTGAGGCACTCCAAAAAGTTTGGAATCTAGAACTTTCCAAGACACTTTATAATTTAACTCATTTAAAGTTTTTAGAATTATTTCTAAAGTATTTCCAATAACATCTGTTTTGTTTTTTTTATCGTGGACAACCAAGCCTTCAACATTTTCTAAAATAAACCCAGTCGGCTTTTTTTCTTTTAGAATCCTAACTATATCGAAAAATAAAGTTCCTCGTATATCATTAAAACCTTTTCTTTTTCCTGCGTTACTAAACGCTTGACAAGGAAATCCACCTAATAAAAAGTCAAAATCGGGGATAGACTCTTCATCTATTTTTGTTATATCACCATGTACATTTTCGTTATTAAAATTATGTTTATATATGTCTATTGCATATGGCTTTATTTCTGATGTAAACACACATTCGTGTTCAATTTTCAACTCATTACAAGCCTGTTCGAAGCCCAATCTAGTTCCACCTAATCCAGCAAATAAATCAATAAATTTAATTTTGTTCATAATTTAATTATAATTGCCATTTAAATTACAATCATTATACATTTTATTGTAGTCAATCATTCATTTACTTTTTATGAAAATTTATACACCTGAAGAAGTACTAATTAAGATAAAAAAAATCACTAATAAAGAGTTGGACAGTCAATTGTCTAATGACCTAGAAGTATCAAAACAAATGATTTCACAATACAAAAATAAAAAAAATATTGATTTACAATTAAAAATTATATCCCTATTAATTCATATTATAGAAAATAAACCAAAATAGTAATTCCCCTAATCCAAAAATAAAAACCAAAAAAAAACACGCAAACTCCAACTAGTACAATGATTTCAACCAAAAAACAGTTTCACCTATTAGGTGAAAACCAAAGGCAACCAAGCCCCTCATTAACCAACCAAACTTTATGCGTTTATGAACATTTTAAACTACAAGCTTGATACAACCAACGAACTTTTGACCTCTCGTATTGGGCTTATTACACTAGCGCATACTATCCAAGTATTGGATTTATCAAAAACAATAGATCAGCGCTTCCCCGCATCGGGCAGTAATTGTGCCCTTAAAGCCTCAACCTTTATTAATACCTTGGTACTAAGCCAACATAAGGACGGTGAATGTCTAAACGATACTGTTCATATTGCCAAAGACAAAGCTTTGCGTCTTATCACTAATCAAAAAGCACCAACCCCACAAGTTATTGGCATTTGGCTTAGACGCTTAGGCAAAGACAACCAAGGTGTTAAAGCCCTGCAAAAGGCAAACAAAACGCTCTTGAATTTACAGAAAGAAATTACAGCACCCA
>NZ_CDSC02000056.1 GCF_001298715.1 Bathymodiolus azoricus thioautotrophic gill symbiont | reverse complement strand
ACAGTCCCATTATTACACTGCACTTCAAATATACGAACTATGTTTATAAATAGTTGCAACAATTTTGTAAAAGTTTCGTAAAATTAATCTATGGATAAGAACCTTACTCATTATTTCGCCCAACCCCTTAGTGATAGAAATTTTCACCATATCTATCAATTATCTGCTACGCAACTTTACGGGGTGATTTTGCGTATCTTAAAGCAAGAGCAGCTTGCTCAAGATTGTTTACAGGAGGTGTTTGTGAAAATTTATCATAATTTTGAACACTATGACCCAGAGAAATCTAAGCCACTAACTTGGATGGTTACCATTGCACGCAACTATGCAATTGATTTTTATCGTAAAAAACAGTTGCCGATTGCCGATGATTTTGATTTAAACATCATTAACGACGAGCAAATCCAACTGCTAGAAAAATTGGAGCAGGCTGAGAATAAAAAACGCATTATTGAATGTTTAAAAACACTAGATACGCATATTAAAGACGCCTTATTTATGCAATATTTTCACGGCAAAACCTACGCACAAATTGCTAAAATTTTTAACAAATCAGACAACACCATCAAAAGCTGGGTGAAACGTGCACTACCTAAACTAAAAGTCTGTATGGAGGGCTTATGAAGCATAAAGATCTCACACTGCTAAACGCCATTGCTCCTTTAGATAAAAAAGCAAAAAAGCAAGTTTGGAAGGATATTACTGGCGAACTCGAACTAGGATTGGCAAGGAAAATCAAGCAAACACTCAAACTTTGGCACACCTTGCTTTTATTGCTTCCAATCGTGATTTTTACCTCACTTGCGCCTAATGCCAGCACCATCATTCTCAATGCTGGCGATACAGGCTGGGATGCGATTTTGGAAAACCAGCAACTCTCTATCAAGGCAGTCAGTCCAATGGTAGTCGGCAAAAACGAAGTCTGCGTATTGTGGATTAAGAAAAACGGTCAAATTTTTAAAATCACTGAGTTACCCGATAGCGGAGTAAAAAATGTCACCTTAGGTAAAACTATGCTTGCCAATTTCAAACAGGCTATGGTGATAATTTCAATTGAAAACAAAGCCCACATAACAATGCCAAAAAAAATGGAATATACAAAACACCTGTGAAACTTCTTAAAACACTTATTTTTCTTTTCCCTGCACTAATTATGGCACATTCGAACCAAGACTTACAAACAGCTTACCAACAAAAAGGTACAAATTATCAGCCACGCACCAGACACATTGAAGGCGGCAAAGCCAAGTTTACCAACCATTTGATTTTAGCCAACTCGCCTTATTTATTACAGCACGCACACAATCCCGTCAATTGGTACGGCTTTAATGATGAGGCTTTTCAACTGGCAAAGCAACAAAACAAACTGATATTTCTATCTATTGGCTATGCCACTTGCCACTGGTGTCATGTAATGGAGGAGGAAAGTTTTGAAGACTTGATAGTTGCCAAATCGCTCAATGAAAATTTTATTGCCATCAAAGTGGACAGAGAAGTATTACCTGATGTTGATAGTCATTTTATAGACATTTCTCAGCTACTCACAGGCAGTGGTGGCTGGCCACTAAATGTGGTACTAACACCAGCAGGTGAAGGGTTTTTTGCGGGTACTTATTTCCCTAAAAACACACTGCTTGCCAAGCTCAAACAACTACAAAATGTTTGGCAACATGATCAAAGTTTAGTCCTAAAAACTGCCAAAAATATTAAAGACGCACTGCGAGAAAAAACTATCTCAGCCACAAAACCACCTCAAAATCTGCAATCATTAGCCGTGCAAAATTTACTCAAAAACTTCGACGAATTTGACGGTGGCTTTGGTGATGCGCCCAAATTTCCCCACGAAGCACAATTACTCATGCTTATTGACGAGCAAATGCGACGCCCCAGCAACGACAAATTAAACGCCATCACCACAACACTTAACGCCATGGCAGGTGGGGGAATTTACGATGTTGTCGGTGGCGGATTTCATCGCTATGCCACCGATAATGCTTGGTTATTCCCACACTTTGAAAAAATGCTCTACAACCAAGCACAACTCGCCATGGTTTACACCAAAGCCTACCAACTCACTCTCAATCCTTTTTATAAGCGCATTGCCACACAAACCCTAGATTACGCCATTCGTGAGATGCGAAATGGCGGCTTTTATAGTGCCACCGATGCCGATAGCAATGGCGAAGAAGGATTATTTTTTATTTGGAACACCGATCAATTAAAAACAACTTTAGGTGCTGACTTTGCCCAATTCCAACACTATTTTGACCTATCAGATACCACTGAGTTTGAGCAACATCAAGTGATTCATTTGAAAAAAATTGACAAAATACAAGCCTCTGATTTCATCAAAATCGACGCCCTATTAGCCAAACTCTACCAAGCACGCCAAGCACGCAATAAGCCCCTACTTGACAACAAAATCTTGCTCTCGTGGAATGCGCTACTACTCAAATCATTTGTTAGTGCCAGCAATTTTGATGATAAATACCTAAGCGTAGCACAAAATCTAGCCGATTTCTTGCTAGACAACTTTTACAAAAATACCCTAAAACGTGTGCAAATTGACGGAAAAACCTCACAAACTGCGATTTTTGAAGATTATGCCTACTTTGCCGATGCCTTGATTGATTTGTATGACGCTGTTGACAACGAAAAAATCCTAATAAAGGCACAAAAATTAACTGACCAAGCCATTCACAATTTTTGGGACAAGCAAAAATTCGGCTTCAAAATTAGCAACAACAAACGCATTAACAACCGCAAAGAAATTGCCGATGGCGCACTGATCAACGCCAACGCTGTCGCCTATAGCGTACTCAACAAGTTATCCGCACGCACCCAAGACATAAAATACCAGCAACTCGCCCAGCAACTATTCTCCAGTTTCAGCACCCAAATTAGCCATGCGCTCAATGCCCACGCCAGCATCATCACACACTACAACGCTAAGCAACAAGGTGCTTTATCTTCGACCCTCTACACCTACAATGGCAAAATTAAAATCCAATCCCACCACCGAAAAATCACCATCAACATCGCCAAAGGCTGGCACATCAATGCCAACAAAGTCCTACAAAAAGGTCTAATTGCCACCCAACTTAACAGCAGCAATTTACAAGAAGTCCACTACCCCAAAGCAAAAAACATCAACCTAAGCCTTAGTAAAGACAAATTAGCCGTGTATGACGGAAAGATCATCCTCAATTTTTCCCTAAAAAGCGCAAAATTCACTCTTGCTACCTTAAACCTACAAGCCTGTAGCGACAAAATCTGCCTACCCCCACAACAAATAAAAGTACCCTTAAACTAACTCACTTTTTAGAGGCAAGATCTTTAAATTTATTCCAAAAAAAGGTTAAATTTTCGGTCAAGTAAATTTCTTTCTGTAAATTCGCATCTATCCTATCAAATCCACCCCCTCACCATAACTATCCTTATATTTTAAATGATCATTTAAAATATAAGGATAGTTATAGCGAGAGTTGTTATTTTATCAAAAGAGGAGTCAAAACGGAGTAAAC
>NZ_CDSC02000057.1 GCF_001298715.1 Bathymodiolus azoricus thioautotrophic gill symbiont | reverse complement strand
GTTATTGTAAAATTTTTTCATGCTTCATAAATTGTATTGGGATTTTTAGAGGTACTTTACTTTAAGACAACAAGCGTTCTAATACAAATTTAGAGCCAAAATAAGCCACTAATAATACACTAAACCCTACTTGTATAGCAACAATAGTTTGTTTTCCACGCCAGCCAAAGAGTTTGTGTCCAAAGATTAACACAGCAAAAATGATCCAAGCCACCAATGAAAGCGTAGTTTTGTGAATAAGGTGTTGCGCAAAGAAATCGTCAATAAAGATAAAGCCAGTAATCAGTGACAAGGTTAGTAGGTAAAAACCAACTCGTAAACCTTGAAACATGATCCTTTCCATGGTTTGTAGTGGTGGAAGTTTATTAATAAAAGGGTTGATTTTTTTGGCGTGCAAGTAGATCTTTTGGATTTTTAACAATACTGATTGACACACTGCTAAAGCAAGCAGGGCGTAAGCAGTAATAGATAAAAACACATGTGAAGCAATGCTTAAAGAGATGATTTTTCCAGCAGTATCAGGGAATAAAAGACTAAAGACAAGCGACAAAGCAGCCAGCGGATAAACCAAAATACCAAGTGCATGCACGGGTTTAGAGAGTGAGGATAAGAATAACAAAACCGCGATTAACCAAGCAGCAAAAGAGGCGCTGTTGGCAAGTCCAAAAAATACACCGTTAGCCGTCCAAAAGTTTGTAAAGGTTAGAGCGTGTGTGATTACGGCAAAACTAATTAACAAAAAAACGCTTTTTTGATGTTTGTGTTGAGCGTTATCTTGTGTGAAAAAACGCATTAATAATAGGGCCGCTAATAAATAAGCGATGATTGCGAAATAAGATAAAAACATAATCAACTTTGCGTAGGTAAATACAAGTCATTATAATAGGATACTTCTGCCTTATTAACACAAAAAAATGTTTGATAATTTAACCGACCGCCTAAGTAATAGTTTTAAAGCCCTACAAGGCAAGAATAAACTGTCAGAATCCAATATTAAAGACGCTATTCGTGAGGTACGCCGTGCTTTGTTAGAGGCAGATGTTGCGCTTGAGGTTATTAAGATATTTCTTGATAAGGTGCAAGAAAAAGCCTTAGGTTTGAAAGTCGGCGAGGGGCTAAACCCATCACAGGCTTTTATCAAGCTAGTTGAATCAGAATTAACACAGATTATTGGTGGTGAGAATAAAACCTTAGACCTTAAAGCGCAACCACCAGCAGTGGTAATGGTGGCAGGTTTACAAGGTGCGGGTAAAACCACTTCAATTGCCAAACTGGCGTGTTATTTAAAAGAGCGTGAAAACAAAAAAGTATTGGTAGTAAGTGCTGATGTTTATCGTCCAGCAGCGATTAAACAGCTGGAAGTATTGGCAGAACAAGTTGGCGTGGCATTCTTCCCCTCTAACATTAAAGAAAAGCCCGCGAGTATTGTTGCTAATGCTAAAAAACACGCACAAAAACAATTTTTTGATGTGCTCTTGGTAGACACCGCAGGTAGATTGCATGTTGATAGCGAAATGATGGATGAAATCCAAATCTTGCAGAAGAAAGTTAATCCGATTGAAACTTTGTTTGTGGTTGATTCAATGACCGGTCAAGATGCAGCACACACTGCCAAAGTTTTTGCTGACGCTTTGCCATTGACAGGTATTATTTTAACCAAAACTGATGGTGATGCACGAGGTGGTGCAGCGCTTTCAGTACGCCATATCACTGGCAAGCCGATTAAGTTCTTAGGTGTGGGTGAAAAAGTTGATGCGTTAGAACCATTTCACCCAGATAGAATTGTTTCACGCTTACTGGGTATGGGTGATGTGCTTTCACTCATTGAAGAAATTGGACAAAAAGTTGACCGTAAAAAAGCAGAAAAATCTGCCAAAAAAATGGCAAAAGGGCAGTTTGATTTGGAAGATATGCGTGACCAACTCCTGCAAATGGAACAAATGGGTGGTATGGAAGCCTTGATGGATAAAATGCCAGGCATGGGGCGAATGCCTCAGAGCGTTAAAAATCAAATGATGGGCTCAGTGGAATCCAAAAAAATGATTGCCATTATTAATTCAATGACGCCCAAAGAGCGTACCCACACCAAACTGATTAAAGGCTCACGCAAAAATCGCATTGCTAGAGGCTCTGGCACTGGACCACAAGATGTTAATAAACTACTCAAACAGTTTGAAAAAATGCAAAAACAAATGAAGAAAATGGGTGGCGGAAAAATGCAAAAAATGATACAAAAGATGGGCGGCATGCAGGGCGCTGAGGGTGGACTACCAGACCTGTCTAAAATGAAATTACCGCCTATGGGCGGCGGTAACAAGTTCCCTTTTTGAAGTTTGGTGTTAAGATTGTTTTGAAAAAGCAGCTGAAAAGTGCTCAATACTGTTTTTAGCACGACTATCTGTGTTAAATGACAGTTTCTTTTCCTAGTGCCTGTGCTACACCAAGTTCGTAATATAAATTTGCTTGGGTTTTGACGGGTGTATCTTCGTGGATAATAACAATACATACTGGTACAGATTCAAT
>NZ_CDSC02000353.1 GCF_001298715.1 Bathymodiolus azoricus thioautotrophic gill symbiont | reverse complement strand
CAAACTACCCAAATCCAAAAATTGTAATGGTCTAACAATCTTAAACACAAAGATAGCCTTATAATACAAAATACAAGGAGGTCAATAATGACACAAATAATAAAATAACAACTATCTAATCAACCAACAAAAAATCTACAATATCATGGATTGTTTTAATGTTAGAATAATAGGTGTCAAAGTGCTTATATTTTTATCTTAGCATTTAGTATTTTAAATTCCTAAAAACAACAAGGAGAAACTATGTCTGCATCCTATATAAATAATTTTCTTAATCGTACTGTATTATTAACAGCATTTTTTTTCACTGCTTTATTTACCACCGTTCATGCCACTGACATTAACTTGGCTCTTGGCAAACCTGCCACGCAATCCAGCAATTATAACACCACTCTTTATCATGCTTCACAAGCAGTTAATGGCGACACCAAGGGTGTCTGGTATACCAATAGCATAACTCACACCCAAAAGGAACAAGGTGCCTGGTGGCAGGTTGATCTGGGCAGTAAGAAAAATATCAATCAAATCATTATCTACAATCGTACCGATTGTTGTGTAGATAGGCTAAGCAATTACCAAGTCAGTGTTTCCAATACAGCAGACTTTAGCACTCGTGTTTATCGGAAAGACTTTCATGTCACCCCTAATCCTAAAAAAATCATTAAATTAGGCACACAGGGCAAACAAGGTCGTTATGTTAGAATCCAATTACTTGATAAGAACTATCTGTCTCTAGCAGAAGTTCAGGTTATGGGTGTTGATCTTTTGCGTTTTTCCGAGGTGGATTATTCTAGTTACTTTAATGATTTTGATGGGTTGAATAATACGCCAAACTATCCTAATAAAGAGGCCTTTGCTACGCTTAAAGCTGATGGTTCAATCACGGCATGGGGCAGTAGTAGTTACGGTGGTACAGATGCACCTACTGACAGTGGCTATACTAAGATTTATTCAACTAGGAGTGCTTTTGCCGCTCTTAAAGCTGATGGCTCAATCATAGCGTGGGGTGAGTCAAATTCTGGAGGTGCAAATGCACCCACTGATAGTGGGTATACTGATATTTATTCAACCTCTAGTGCCTTTGCCGCG
>NZ_CDSC02000179.1 GCF_001298715.1 Bathymodiolus azoricus thioautotrophic gill symbiont | reverse complement strand
CATCGATGTCAGTTTTGCCGAAGATGACATAGGATTTACCTGCGTGTGACTTGCCGTTTGGATTGGCGCCATAAGCACCCACAATTAAATCATCTAAACCATCACCGTTGACATCGCCCGCGCTGGAGACTGATCCGCCACTCAAATCATCCTCTGACTCGCCATTAATAACAAAACCACCTGTGCCAGCGGCAATGGCTGATAATTCAATGGCATTGGTATTGTCTTTTTTGCCAAACACAACATACGATTTACCTGCTTGTGATTTACCGCTTGGAGCGGCCAGATAAGCACCCACAATTAGATCATCTAATCCATCACCATTGACATCACCTGCGTTGGAGACTGAGTAGCCACTATGATCATTCTTTGACTCGCCATTGATAACAAAACCACCTGTGCCAGCGGCAATGGTTGATAATTCAATGACATCGGTATTGTCTTTTTTGCCAAACACAACATACGATTTACCTGCTTGTGATTTACCGCTTAGACTGGCCCGATAAGCACCCACAATTAGATCATCTAATCCATCACCATTGACATCACCTGCGTTGGAGACTGAGTAGCCACTATAATCACTCTTTGACTCGCCCTTGATCACAAAGCCACCAATACCAGAGACAATGTTTGATAAATTAATGGTATTGTTGTCTTGTTTGCCGAATACGACATACGATTGACCTGCGTTTGGTTTACCACTCGGATTGGCACTATTAACACCAATAATTAAATCATCTAAGCCGTCACCATTGACATCGCCTGCGCTAGAGACTGAGTAACCAGCACTATGATCATGTGCTGACTCGTCATTAATAACAAAACCACCTGCGCTAGTGGCAATGGCTGATAAACTAATAGCGGTGTTGTCTTGTTTACCAAATACAACATACGAATTACCTATCTTATAAGTACCCACAATTAAATCATCTAATCCATCACCGTTAACATCACCTGCATTGGAGACTGAGTAACCACTCTCATCACCCATTGACTCACCATTAATAACAAAACCGCCTGTGCCAGCGACAATGGCTGATAATTCAATGGCATTGTTGTCTTGTTTGCCGAACACGACATACGACTTACCTACGTTTGATTTACCACTCAGACTGGCTTGATAAGCACCTACAATTAAATCATCTAATCCATCGCCGTTGACATCACCTGCATTGGAGACTGAGTAACCACTATAATCATTCTCTGACTCACCCTTGATAACAAAACCACCTGTGCCAGCGACAATGGCTGATAATTCAATGGCATTGTTGTCTTGTTTGCCGAACACGACATACGACTTACCTACGTTTGATTTACCACTCAGACTGGCTTGATAAGCACCTACAATTAAATCATCTAATCCATCGCCGTTGACATCACCTGCATTGGAGACTGAGTAACCACTATAATCATTCTCTGACTCACCCTTGATAACAAAGCCACACTTCACTTCTCTAAGTGTTACACCCTTTTGAACCCAAAGTTCAGCATTGGCGTCACCATGAGTGTAAACATGATAAGTGACGCCATTAATAGTTTTTTCAGTTGCTGAATCATCAAAACCAGTGGCAATCACTTCATCACCACTATTTCCCAATACTTTAAGAACATTGGTGCTACTAGAAGCGTGTAATAAATCATCTAAGTTGAGTTTTAGGGTATTGTTGCCTGAGCCTGTAATGTCAATAACTTCAATGTCTTGAATGCGTCTGTCGCTGATCTTGGTTAGATCTAGGGTTAAGCCTGCACCCTGTAATTTAAGGGTGTCAATACCGCCACCGCCATCCACACGAGCACGGTTGCCTACGCCGACTTGCTCTAGTGCGGTGATGTTACTGGCGTTGATAACAATGTCATCGTTGCCTACGCCTGCATTGAATACATCCATACCACCGTTGCCTATTAGGGTGTCGTTGCCTGCGCCAGCAACAAAGATTTCATCTTTAGTGGTGCCAGTAAGAGTGTTGGTATGTTTATTGCCGAGGTAATCAATGGCGTATTTTGACTCATAGCTTAATTTTGATAAATCTATAGATCCAGTATCAGTTTTGCCGAAGATAACATAGGATTTACCTGCAGATGAACTGGCACCATAAGCACCCACAATTAAATCATCTAATCCATCGCCGTTAACATCGCCTGCACTGGAGACTGAGTAGCCACTATAATCGCCCGCTAACTCGCCATTAATAACAAAGCCACCAATACCAGCAGCAATGTCTGATAATTCAATAACATTGGTGTTGTTGTTTTTGCCAAACACAACATACGATTTACCTGCCTTTGTCTTGCCACTTGGATCGGGACCCCAAGCTTCATGTGATTTGCTTGTGTGTGATTTATCTCTTGGAGCAGCTTGATAAGCACCCACAATTAAATCATCTAATCCATCGCCATTAACATCGCCTGCGCTGGAGACTGAGTAGCCACTTACATCATTCGCTGACTCTCCATTGATAACAAAGCCACCTATGCCAGCGGCAATGTCTGATAAGTCAATAGCGGTGTTATCTTTTTTGCCAAACACAACATACGATTTACCTACACCATATTTTTTGATTGAGTGTAAATCGCCCGTCTTAGCCAAGTAAGCACCCACAATTAAATCGTCTAAGCCATCGCCGTTGACATCGCCTGCATTGGAGACTGAGTAGCCACTCTTATCATATGCTGACTCGCCATTGATAACAAAGCCACCTATGCCGTCAGAAATTGCTGATAATTCAATGTGATCGGTGTCTTTTTTGCCGAACACAACATACGATTTACCTGCGTGTATTTTATTGGTTGGACTAGCATACTGAGCACCCACAATTAAATCGTCTAAGCCGTCGCCGTTGACATCACCTGCGTTGGAGACTGAGATGCCACTTACATCATTCGCTGACTCTCCATTGATAACAAAGCCACCTATGCCAGCGACAATGTCTGATAAGTCAATAGTGGTGTTATCTTTTTTGCCGAACACAACATACGATTTACCCGATTCAAATCCTTGACTGTGAGCATATTTAGCACCCACAATCAAATCATCTAAGCCGTCGCCATTGACATCACCTGCGCTGGAGACTGAGTGGCCACTAAAATCATGTGCTGAATCAACCTTGATAACAAAGCCGCTTTTACTAGCAGCAATGGCTGATAATTTAATGGGATCGGTGCCTTGTTTACCGAACACAACATACAATTCAGCTATCTTTATTCTACTAGGGCTAGCAGAACCAATAATTAAATCATCTAAGCCATCGCCGTTGACATCGCCTGCGCTAGAGACTGACCAACCAATATGATCACCCGCTGACGCACTATTAATAACAAAGCCACCTATACCATAGGCAATATCTGATAAATTAATGACATTAGTGTAATCTTGTTTGCCTTTGCCAAACACAACATACGATTTTCCTGCGCTCCATCCTTTGCCTACTTTAGCATTATTAGCACCAATAATTAAATCATCTAAGCCATCGCCGTTGACATCGCCTGCGTTGGAGACTGAGTAGCCACTCCTATCATCTGTTGACTCACCAACAATAACAAAGCCACGCTGTACCCCTTTTTTAGTTGCATAATCATTCCTTTTATTTTTTATAATACCATAAAGCTTTTGTCAATTTTTTAAAAATTCCCCT
>NZ_CDSC02000462.1 GCF_001298715.1 Bathymodiolus azoricus thioautotrophic gill symbiont | reverse complement strand
TTTATTTTATGAATTACGCAATTATTTTTCCTGGTCAAGGCTCTCAATCTCTTGGCATGTTGTCAGATCTAGCTGATAATTTTCCTTCTGTAAAAAATACCTTCGAAGATGCAAGTGATGTTTTAGGTTTTGACCTTTGGCAGTTAACGCAAGAAGACCAAGATGGACTTAATCAAACGCAAAATACACAAGTAGCAATGTTGGCAGCAGGCTATGCAACTTATCAAGTGCTTGAGCATGAAACAGGTCTATCGCCTATTTGTATGGCAGGACATAGTTTGGGTGAATATACAGCTTTAGTTGCCACAGGTGCACTCAATTTTAGTGATGGCATTCAATTAGTGCGTCAGCGTGCTGAATTGATGCAATCAGCTGTGCCACCAGGTGTAGGTGCAATGGCAGCTATTCTAGGTTTGGATGATGAGGCTGCGGTAAAAATCTGTAACGATTATGTTGGCGATGGTGTTGTTGAAGCAGTTAACTTTAATTCAAATGGACAAGTGGTTATTGCAGGCAATAAAGAAGCTGTTGATGTAACTTGTGAAGCGATGAAGATTGCAGGTGCAAAGCGTGCCGTGATATTGCCTGTGAGTGTGCCATCACATTGTTCTTTAATGAATAACGCAGCGACTGTATTTGCTAATGTGGTGCAAGCAGTAAACTTCAAAATGGGCGGCGTTGATGTGCTACATAATGTTGATGCGACAAAAGCAAATGATGTTGCCGATATAAAAGCTAAACTTGTAGCGCAATTATATAAACCCGTCTTATGGACAGGCACAGTGCAAGCAATGTATACTATGGGCGTAGAAAAATTGATTGAATGTGGGCCAGGCAAAGTTTTGGCTGGACTCACCAAAAGAATTGAAAAATCATTAACTGCCAATGCTGTGCTGGACTCAGAGAGTCTTGAGGTAACTTTAAAGGAGATAAAATAATGTCAGATTTAACAGGAAAAATCGTATTAGTAACTGGTGCAAGCCGAGGAATTGGGCAAGCAATTGCCTTATCTCTAGGTGGTGCAGGTGCAAGTGTTATTGGTACAGCAACCAGCGATAAAGGTGCTGATGCAATCAGCAGTATGTTTAAAAATAGTGGCATTACTGGCGTAGGCATGACACTCAATGTGACCAACAATGAGCAAATTACCGAGGTAATGAAAAACATTACTGACACCTATAGTGCAGTGGATATTTTGGTTAATAATGCAGGTATTACCCGTGATAATCTTTTGATGCGCATGAAAGAAGATGAGTGGGATGACATTATGAACACTAATCTTGCTTCGGTTTATAAGATGTCTAAAGCGGTATTACGCGGAATGATGAAGAAGAAAGCGGGGCGCATTATTTCAATTTCCTCAGTGGTTGGTAGCACGGGTAATGCAGGCCAGACTAACTACGCTGCTGCTAAAGCTGGCGTTATGGGTTTTACCAAATCACTGGCGCGTGAAGTTGGGCTTCGTGGCATTACCGTGAATGCAGTTGCACCAGGTTTTATCAAAACAGATATGACAGATGCATTGCCAGAAGAGCAAAAAGAGGCTTTATCTAAGCAAATTCCAATGGGTAGACTTGGCACAGCAGATGAGATTGCTGGAGCGGTGTTGTTCTTGGCAAGTGAAGGTGGTGCATATGTAACAGCTCAAACTATTCATGTTAATGGTGGTATGTACACCGTTTAACCTAGCCGCGCCCTCTGAGAGGAGAAAAAAATACTAGTTATGATAAGGAAAAATAAGCATTACAATCGTTCCCGTATTTCAGAGAAATAATCAAGTGTTTTTCACTGGATTTAACTGCAGGTCAAATTGCCAGTTTTACTAGTTTAAATAG
>NZ_CDSC02000345.1 GCF_001298715.1 Bathymodiolus azoricus thioautotrophic gill symbiont | reverse complement strand
GGTTTTATATTCATCTAAATTGTAATTAATTAATTGATTTTTACGCATGCTAAATTGTATAATGTGCCCAATAAATTTCATATCATTGTAAAGTCTTATTTATGAATCAAATTAAACAAATGTTTGAGTTGCAGCAAAAACTTAATGATGCCACCAATGGGCTTATTTGGACCGAAGGTGCTACCAAAGAAGGGCGACAAATTTCATGGCTTCGCTGTATTTATATGGAAGCTGCTGAGGCGATTGATTCGTTTAACTGGAAACATTGGAAAAACATTGAAAGTGAACCAGACCTAGATAACGCTAAAGTTGAGCTGGTGGATATTTGGCACTTTATTATGTCCGAGGCGATTCATTTTGGCGACACACAATTTGCTGAGGCTTATGCCGATATACAACCTGAAAGAGAGGTTAATCCGGAACTCACTGTGGAAATTTTAGAAAAAATGATCGCCGTTGCCGCTAGTGCCAATGTGGATAAATCAAAAAATAGCTTGTATGAAATTACAGGGCTTTTCTTTCAGGCACTGGCAACAATGAATATGGATGTAACAGAACTTTATAAGCGTTATTTAATAAAAAACCAACTCAATACTTTTAGACAAGATCACGGTTATAAAGACGGCACTTATATCAAATTATGGGGGGGCGTTGAAGATAATGTGGTGGCTTTTAAACTGATGGAAGCACATCCTAATCTCAGCCCCAAGCAATTTTACAAAAAGTTAGAGGAGGCATACGCGCTATGATAAAAAAACTTAAAACAGAAATACAAAAAGTCATTATTGGACAAGAAGATCTGGTTGATCATTTGTTAATTGGACTGATTACCGGTGGTCATATTTTGGTTGAAAGCGTACCAGGATTGGCAAAAACCACGGCAATTAATACTTTGTCTAAAGCCTTAGGGATTCAGTTTAAACGCATTCAGTTTACGCCAGATTTACTACCCAGCGACCTAACAGGTGCACAAATTTACAACCCAAAAACAGGGGAGTTTAGCGTTAAAAAAGGGCCGATTTTCACCAACTTATTGTTGGCTGATGAAATCAATCGTGCACCTGCCAAAGTGCAGGCGGCATTGCTTGAAGTAATGGCAGAAAGGCAGGTGACGATTGCCGATGAAAGTTTTAAGCTAGATCAACCTTTTTTGGTTATGGCAACCCAAAATCCAGTGGAGCAAGAGGGAACCTATCAATTGCCAGAAGCACAACTTGATCGCTTTATGCTCAAAACAGTGCTTGATTATAATACTTTGGCAGAAGAATTGGAAGTGGTTAAACGAGTTGCTATTAATGGCTTTGAGCAGGTTGAGCAAGTGGCAGATATAGCATATATTGTCGATATTCGACAGCAGTTTGAGAAGATTCATGTGGATGATGCGGTGCAAAATTATATATTAAAAATAATTTTTGCAACCCGTTACCCGCAAGATTATGGCTTGGATTCAATCAAACATTATATTGAGTTTGGCGCTAGCCCAAGAGCCAGTATTGATTTATACAAAGCCAGTTGTGCTAAGGCATTAATACGGGGCAATGACTTTGTGACACCGCTTGACATTGCCAGTGTAGTAACAGAAGTGCTACAACACAGAATTGTTTTAAGTTATCAGGCGCAGGCTGAAAATATGAGTGTTGAGGCCATTATTAAACAGATACTTGAGGCAATTCAAGTGCCATAAATCAACCAAGGTTTTTTTATCATTATGATGTCAGCACAAGAAATAATATTACACGCTAAGAAGAATGTTTTTACCCAAAAGTCGGCGGAGCATTTGTCAAAAATGCGAGGTGATGGTTTGGATTTTTGCGAAATTCGCCCCTATCAGGCAGGTGATGATATTCGCAAAATAAATTTTTCTGCCAGTGGCAAAACGGGTGAATTACAAACCAATGTTTTTAACGAGGACAGGCAAATTAATGTGGTCATTTGCGTAATGCTTTCCAGTAGCCTACATTTTGGTTCTGTGCGTTTGAAAAATGAGTTAATTGCCGAGATTGTCGCACATTTGGCGTATTCTTCTATACAACAAAAGAACCAAACAAAACTGGTGTTTTTCTTTAACGATGAGCAGCAAATTTTTCAACTCAATAATATGGGTAGTTTGCTGTTGGCAATTGAAGCACTGCTAAATTTTGACTTGTTAAAAATACAAATAAACCCAGAAACACTGAGCACTTATTTGGTTCAGCAGGCAAAATCATTGGTTTTTGTTATTGGTGATTTTTATCAGTCCAGTGATTATAGTAGGGTTGCCCATAAAAACCAAATAAATGCAATAATAGTGCGTGACCCATTAGAAGAGTTACCAATTTTTGGCACAGAATTAAGTTTGAAAAATGCACAAAATAACAGCAGTATTGAAGTGGATTTTGATAAAAAATTAGCAAAAAAATATCAATCTCAATTAAAAATTGAGGACGATAAGCGTTATTTGCATTTTGCTCAACATAAAATCAATGTGGGTAAAATCTACACCAACGATGATGTTTTTGTCAAACTTTCGCAAATTTTAAAGTGAAGGGAGGGCGCTTAAGACAATAATTATGGATACTTTAAAAGACATTAAACCACTGGTTGACATTGCAGATCATTCCTTTACTTATCTATTGGTTTTATTGTTTGTTGTGTTGTTGATGGCGTTGCTTGCAGGATATTTTGGTTGGAAAAAATTTCAATTAAAACGCCGTAATGATAAAAAAAGAAAGGCACTCAACCTACTTAAAAACCTTGATTTTAACGACAGTAAGCTCACAGCTTATACATTCAGTCGTTATGCCAATGTGCTGGTGAATGATAACAATGCAGTCGATTTTGAGAAAATCAATACAGCATTATTAGCCTATAAATATAAAGAAAAAGTGGCGCAATTAGAACCCGATTTAATTAAAAAAATCAAGGATTTTCTTCATGTTT
>NZ_CDSC02000079.1 GCF_001298715.1 Bathymodiolus azoricus thioautotrophic gill symbiont | reverse complement strand
GGTTGTCATTTAGATGCACATATGATTGGGCATACTTTTAAGTCTTTAAAAATCGAAGAAGATAGTGTTTTATTTATTGAAAATGTGGGTAATCTTGTCTGCCCTGCGGCGTTTGATTTGGGTGAATATTGCAAGGTGGCTATTTTGTCTGTTACCGAAGGTGAAGACAAACCGCTTAAATATCCCGATATGTTTGCAGCATCAGATTTAATGCTACTTAATAAGATTGATTTACTACCACATCTTAATTTTGATGTAGAGCAATGCATAAAGTATGCTCGCCAAGTCAACCCTAAAATTCAAATCCTGCAAATATCTGCTACCACAGGTGAAGGTATGAACAAATGGTATGCGTGGCTAAAAGCGCAAATGAGCAGTATTATTGCACTTAAAGGCTAAATCAGTGTATCGAAAACCAGTCAAAGCAAAGATATTAATTGTTGATGGTCATAAATCTGATAGGGATCTTTATGCAGTGGCACTTGGTCAGAATTTTAAGTGTTATTTTGTTGACAGCATTCAAGACGCTTGGGAAATATTATATGAGTACCCCATTCAGGTTATTATTGCCGATGAAGTGATAGAAAAAACCACGGGTGTAGATTTTTTAATACAGGTTCAAAAGCAATATCCAGAAGTTGTGCGCTTAATGATTGCAGATTTTGAAAATATGCAATTGTGTGTATTAGGTAACACAGCAGGGATTTATCAATTTCTTTACAAACCTTGGCGGCCTGATAATTTAAGGCTTATTGTTGGTAATGCAGTTAAAATTTTTAATTTACAGGATAAAAATAAAATAGCACCTTTAGAATTTAAAGGTAACTTGTCAAAAAGAACAACTGCCACCATTAAGCCCGCTAAAAAACAAAAAGACAGTTGCAAAAAATATGCTTTTGATCAATTAGTGCGTTCTGAAAAAAGCCCGTTAAATGGTTTATGCGCCGATATTCAGAAATTTTCAAATTATGACATTCCTGTTTTAATTTATGGAGAATCTGGCACGGGAAAGGAATTGTTTGCTCGTGCAATTCATCACTATAGCGCTAGAGCAAGTAAGCCTTTGATTATTGAGAATTGTGCGGCTTTGCCAGATGATTTACTAGAAAGTGAATTATTTGGACATGTTAAAGGTGCTTTTACTGGCGCCTATAACGATAAAACAGGATTGTTAGAGCGTGCCAATGGTGGCACGGTTTTTTTAGATGAAATAGGTGATATATCACCTGCCTTTCAAGTTAAATTACTCCGCGCTTTACAGGAAAAAACAATCCGTAAATTAGGTGGGAATCGTTATATATCTATTGACATTAGAGTCATTTCTGCAACCAATAAAAATTTAAAAGAAGAAATAAAGGCAAATAATTTCAGAGAAGACTTGTTTTATAGATTGGCAGGTATGGAATTTAAAATTCCACCTTTAAGGGAAAGGAAGGAAGATATTTTGCCTATTTGCATGAATATTATAAAGCAAGGAAATCTGTTATTTGATAAGCATATTTCTGAGGTTGACAACAATGCAAAGAAGGCGTTAGAGCGCTATCCTTGGCCTGGAAATGTGAGAGAACTACAAAATGAAATCCAAAGAACAATGGTTTTAAGTGAATCCGATATAATTACTTATGTGAGTTTGTCGGCTAAATTAAAGGAGAAAAAATAATGTGTTTAGGCGTTCCAGCACAAATTAAAAAAATTATTGATGCAGACAACCAAATTGCATTGGTTGATTTATCGGGAGTCTCTAGAGAGATAAACATTGCCTGTGTATTAAACAAAGATTATCAAGCACAAGATTTAATTGATAAATGGGTATTGGTTCATGTTGGTTTTGCACTCAGTATAGTTGATGAAGAAGAAGCACAAAAAACGCTCAAAATATTAGCTGAAATTGGCGAATTATCTGCAGCTATTGAGGATATAAAGCAGGGGAGTAAATAATGAAATATGTTGATGAATTTAGAGATCCGAAGCAAGCCAAGAAAATTCTAAAAGAGATAGAGATACTTTGCCTGGAAATTGAATTATCGGAAGACCGCCCCATTCAAATTATGGAAGTATGTGGTGGACATACGCACTCTATTTTTCGTTATGGTTTAAATCAATTATTACCTAAAAAATTAGACTTTGTGCACGGACCTGGTTGCCCCGTATGTGTTTTACCAAGATCTGTGGTGGATAACTGCATTAGCATTGCCAATAATAAAGATGTAATTTTTACCACTTTTGGCGATGCAATGCGTGTACCTGGTAGTAAACAAAGTTTGCTTGATTTAAAAGCTGAAGGTGCTGATATTCGAATGGTTTATTCTCCTTTAGATGCACTCACAATTGCAAAAAACAATCCGGAAAAAAGAGTGGTGTTTTTTGGTTTGGGATTTGAAACCACCATGCCATCCACTGCATTATCAATAATGCAGGCAAAGAAAATAGAAGTAAATAATTTTTATTTATTTTGCAACCACATTACTATTATCCCTACAATTAAAGCTGTATTGGACTCTCCAGGTATGCGAATTGACGGATTTTTAGGCCCTGGACATGTGAGTTTAATTATCGGAACCAAGCCTTATGATTTTATTGCTGATGAGTATCATAAACCACTGGTTGCGGCAGGTTTTGAGCCCTTAGATATCTTACAATCTGTGTGGATGATTCTTAAGCAACTTAAAAATGGTGAGGCAAAAATCGAAAATCAGTACAAGCGTTTAGTACTGGATGACGGCAATGCCAGTGCATTAGATCCAATCTCAGAAGTGTTTGAATTGCGAGACTTTTTTGAATGGCGGGGCTTGGGGTCAATCAACCACTCAGGGGTAAAAATTAATAATAAATACCGTGATTTTGATGCTGAAGTTGAGTTTAAACTCAAAGAAGTAACAGTAACTGACCCAGATGTTTGTCAATGTGGCGAAGTATTAAAAGGCATTTTAAAGCCTTGGGAGTGTAAAGTATTTGGTAAAGAATGCACGCCAGAAATCCCATTAGGTGCCTTGATGGTTTCTACTGAAGGTGCTTGTTCAGCACATTATTCTTATGGGCAAAATATTGACTTAATCAACAAAAAGTAATGAATAAAAAATACAACGGTAAAAAAATTACCATGGCACATGGCAGTGGTGGCAAGTCAAGTAGCGATTTAATAAAAGATATTTTCGTGGATACATTTAACAATGATTATCTATCTACAATGGAAGATCAGGCGCGTTTTGATATGCCAAAAGGACAGCTTGCTTTAACAACAGATAGTTTTGTGGTTAGCCCGTTGTTTTTTAAAGGTGGTGATATTGGCAAACTTGCTATTACAGGTACAGTAAACGACTTAGCAATGAGTGGTGCAAAGCCTTTGTATTTGACTTGCGGGTTGATTCTCGAAGAAGGGTTTCCGATTGAGACTTTAGACCAAATTATAAAATCTATGCAAAAAACTGCCGAGGAAGCGGATGTTAAAATCGTTTGTGGCGATACCAAAGTAGTAGAAAAAGGTAGCGCTGATCAAATATTTATTAACACTGCTGGTGTTGGTGTGATTGAAGGTGATGTGAGCATTCATTCAAATAATGCACAAGTTGGCGATAAAATTATTGTCAATGGTTTTATTGGTGACCATGGGGCGACCATTATGCAACACAGGGCAGAACTTGCTATTTCTGCTGATATTAGTAGCGACTGCCAAGTGTTAAATCATTTAGTGCAAAAAACACTCAATCTTCCAGGCGCTATTCATGCGATGCGTGATGCTACTCGAGGGGGCGTTGCAACAGTATTAAATGAAATTGCTCAAGACTCCAAGGTCTCTATTTTGGTTCAGGAAGACAGTTTACCAATTCGGATACCAACCCGTGGCGTTTGTGAAATTTTAGGCTTAGATCCATTATATTTGGCAAATGAAGGCACCTTGGTTTGTGTAGTAGATAAAGAATATGTCGACCAAGTATTGAAAATCATGCAACAAACTAAAGAAGGTGAAAACGCCTGTATTATTGGTGAAGTTTTTGACAGTCCTAAGGGCGTTGTAGCACTTAATACGCTATTTGGCGGCACTAAGATTATTGATAAACTTGTTGGCGACCAGTTCCCTAGAATTTGTTAAATATCAATGTTAATATTAAAATCAAGAGAAAATTATGAATAAAACAAAAAATATTAAAACCAATAAAGAACAAGTAGACAAAGGATTTATAGAAATGGCAGATGTGTTTATTGTAGAGGCAAATCAATTGTGTGAAGTCAAAGATCCTGATCATCAACTTGTGAATGCAGCGTTGCTTTATGCATCAGCACGCTTTAGCACTTTTATTACCGCCTCTCTTGCTGAGACAAAAGAAAACTATCAAAAAAATATTGATTCAGCGGTTGATTTCTACACCAAGGAATTTAATAAAATGCTTAAAGAACACATGAAACAATACAAAGTGGTGTTTGACAAAAAACCAAGTGTTAAAAGATAATAAACTCTCCATGGGGGTAATCGTTGATAAAAAAATAACTGTTTCTGGCGCTGTTCAAGGGGTTGGATTCCGTCCTTTTATCTACAATACTGCACAACAATTAGGCGTTGTGGGTGAGGTTTATAATAATAGCGCTGGTGTAGTTATTATTATCCAATGCTCGCAAGTGCAATTCAATTTTTTTTTATCAACGCTCAAAAACAACATTCCGACACTCGCTTCAATTACAGATATTGCCATTGAAGATTGTCAAATCAACACATATTTAGATTTTAATATCACTCACAGCAGAAATGGAAAAAATACGACAGTAGTTTTGCCTGATGCCTGCATTTGTGCCGAGTGCATTAACGATATTATTGATAAGAATAATCGTCGTTATGGTTATGCGTTTACCAATTGCACTAATTGCGGACCCCGATTTTCTATTATCAAAAAAATCCCTTATGATAGAAAATCTACCAGTATGGCGTGTTTTACTATGTGTCAAAAATGCCAGCAAGAATACCAAAACCCAAACGATAGGCGTTTTCATGCACAGCCTAATGCTTGTAGTGAGTGTGGCCCACAATTACAATTAACCGACTCAGAAGGTGAAGATATTGTCACTAATGATACTATTAAAAAAACTGCTGATCTTTTAAAACAAGGCAAAATCATTGCCATTAAGGGTGTTGGTGGCTTTCATTTGGCGTGTTTGGCAAGCTCTAAATCAGCAGTAGCAGAACTACGAAAAAGAAAACACAGAGCCCACAAACCTTTTGCTTTAATGGCTAAAGATGTAGAAATGGTGCAAAAATACTGTCAAGTTTCACAGCAAGAAGAGCAATTATTAACCAGCAATGCCGCACCGATTGTCTTGCTAATAATTAAAAATAATACACCTTCATCATTAGTTGCGCCCAAGCAAAAAAAATTAGGTTTTATGTTGCCCTACACACCATTACATTATTTGTTATTGCAACAATTTGACGAACCTTTAGTGCTGACTTCTGGCAACAAAAGCCATAATCCTCAAATTACAGATAACCAAGTTGCATTACAGGAATTAACCAATATCACAGATTATTTTCTAATGCACAATCGTGATATTGTTAACCGTCTTGATGATTCTGTCGTGCAATATGTTGCCAATGAAACTACCATAATTCGTAGGGCAAGAGGTTATGCACCTAGTACTTTGCCCTTACCTCATGGTTTCGAAGGTCATCAAGGTTTATTGGCAGTAGGCGCAGAATTAAAAAATACTTTTTGTCTGATCACCAATAATAACGCTATTATATCGCAACATATTGGTGATTTAAAAACCTTGGAAAGTTATCAAGATTTTCAAGATAATATTGCGTTATATCAGCAATTATATGAAAGTAAAATCAAACACTTAGTGTGTGATTTGCATCCCGAATACCTATCCTCTAAATATGCAGATAATTATGCGGAAAATAACAACATAAAGTTGAGTATAGTGCAGCATCATCATGCTCATATTGCTGCTTGTTTATTTGAAAATGGTAGGGCAATTAGCGATGATAAGGTGCTTGGTGTAGCTTGGGATGGACTTGGTTTAGGGGCAGACAATAATTTATGGGGTGGTGAATTTCTATTAGCAGATTACTCAAGCTTTAAGCGTTTGGCATATTTTGAATATATTCCTTTGCTGGGCGGAGATAAGGCACAAACTGAGCCGTGGCGTATGGCATATGCATACTTAAAACACTATAAAATACCAGCTGATGGTTATTTTTCAGGCAAGCCTACTACAGATTTTGACGCATTATTAGCCAGTAATATGGCGCTAAATTACACCTCATCAGTCGGGCGGTTGTTTGACGCTGTGGCTTATTTACTAGATATTTGCACAGACAAAATTAGTTATGAGGCGCAAGCGGCAATTGAGCTGGAAAATATGGCAGATGCATGTATTATCACAGGAGAACAGCCTGCTTATGAATTTGGATTAAAAAAAATAAAAAATCATTTTTATATTGACAGTAAAAAATTCTGGATTTCAATTATAAAAGATCTTGAAAATAAAGTTAAAAATGAAGATATTGCCTACCGATTTCATTTATCACTTGCCAAATTACTAGTAGATATTGTATTGCAATTACAACAAATATATCAATTTAATACTGTAGTATTGTCAGGCGGAGTATTTCACAATCAATTATTGTTAACATTGGTTAATAAATTATTTACCAAGATAAAAGGTATTACTCTATTGACGCATTCAAAATTACCTTTTGGCGATGGTAGTGTCAGTTTAGGGCAAGCGGCAATTAGCATCGCAAGGGAGGAAAAATATGGATAACAATAAAACATTGTCAGGGCTATATCCTTTTTTAGATAAAAATAAAAAAGAGGTTAATATAGAATTATTACTTTCTTCAATCCATAAAAAAGTTGCTGATAGTGTCAAAGCAAAGCAAGATTTTTTTCAAAAAAATGATCGTAAGATTCTACAAGCTGCACAAATGATTGCAAAATGTTACCAGCAAAATGGACATTTATTTGCCATGGGCAATGGTGGATCTGCTTGTGATGCTGCGCATATTGCTACTGAATTTATGCACCCAGTAACCACAGGCAGAAAAGCATTAGGATTCACCAATCTCACTGCTGATATTGCTACAATGACAGCAGTTGCAAATGATGTAGGCGGTGAGCATATTTTTTTACGCCAATTATTGTGTTTAGCTCAAAAAAACGATGTTTTAATTGGGTTCTCCACCAGCGGCAACTCAGATAATTTAATTAAAGCCTTTGAGTGTGCAAAAGAAATGGGGTTGTCTACTATCGGGTTTTCTGGGCAAACAGGTGGAAAAATAGCAAAAAGTAACAGCGTAGATATTTGTTTAACCGTGGAAACAAACAGTATTCACAGAGTGCAAGAATCTCATTTAACCACTTATCATATTCTTTGGGACTTGGTGCATAGTTTACTTTGAAAAATTCGAGCAAGTTAAACTTAACTTGACAATTCGGAGTAAAAAATATGCGCAAAAGAACGCAATTGAACCCGAATAAGAAGAAGGTTTC
>NZ_CDSC02000177.1 GCF_001298715.1 Bathymodiolus azoricus thioautotrophic gill symbiont | reverse complement strand
ATAGATTAACATTGGTCCCTATGGGAAAATGTTCAAATGCCTTCTTCTCAGAAACTACAAATATGATTAAAGCCAAACTGTACATGAATGTTCATTGGATGGTCCTCTACAATCTTAAGGTTTTTTGTTCTGATATGAAATTGAAAATGGCGGCTACGGCAGGACTTAGTTTAACATTGGACCCTATGGGAAAAATGTTTCAAAATGCTTCTTCTCTGAAACCACTTGGACAATTGAAATCAAACTGCCCATGAATGATCATTGGAAGGTCCTCTACAAAATTTCTATTTTTTATGCCGATCGGAAATCCAAGATGGCTGCCACCACAGGTCATAGTATGAACACAGGACCATATGG
Source organism: Bathymodiolus azoricus thioautotrophic gill symbiont (assembly GCF_001298715.1). Taxonomy (GTDB): domain Bacteria; phylum Pseudomonadota; class Gammaproteobacteria; order PS1; family Pseudothioglobaceae; genus Thiodubiliella. The sequence continues at coordinate 605 of NZ_CDSC02000177.1, read as the reverse complement.
GGAAAATACAGAAATGTATTCTTTTCTGAAGCTATTGCACTGATTGAACCTAAACTGTGCATCAATCATTGGAAGGTCCTTTACAAACTTTGTGTTTTTTATGTTGATCGTAATTCCAAGATGACTACCACTGCAGGACATAGTTTTTACATAGGACCAATTGGTTCTTTTTATAACCAGGTGAACGATACAGGCTCTTGAGAGCCTCTGGTTAAATTTAACAAGGATAGTATGGGAGTGCAATGTGATTTATGATGTTGAAAAGTTGCATTTTTGAGTTGGTTCATTGAAGGAAATGTATTTCACCTTTATTTCATGTGATGTACTTTACCTCATGAATATTCACAGTTATGCTTATTACCAGTAATATTCTTTTAATCAAGCATGTTTGAAAATTATTGGTTAGAAATTACCGATATGTTATGTCATTCTTTTGTTGTTGTTTTTTAGTGATAAATGGACGAGAGTGATTGTAGAAAAGCCATTTGGGAGAGATTTAGAATCATCAACTAGTCTGTCCAATCATTTATCTGCCTTATTTAAAGAAGAAGAGATGTACAGAATTGACCATTATCTTGGCAAAGAAATGGTACAAAATCTTATGG
>NZ_CDSC02000242.1 GCF_001298715.1 Bathymodiolus azoricus thioautotrophic gill symbiont | reverse complement strand
ATTACCAAGAAAGTTTGCTCAAATATGATGATAAACTTGATAGGGTATTAACTCAACATTAAAATACCGTGTGTTTAATGCCGAGTTAATATTATTCAACCGTTACTGATTTGGCTAAATTCCTTGGCTGGTCAACATCGGTGCCTTTAATCAATGCTACATGATAACTTAACAATTGCAATGGGATAGTAAAGATGATTGGGGCAGTGATGCGTCCTAAGTTGTGTGTGGTGGGAATGATGCTCATGCCCTCCATTGGCTCAATATTTGAAGCTTCGTCTTCAAACACAATCATATGTGAACCACGAGATTTGACTTCTTGTAAGTTGGATTTCAATTTGTCTAATAATTCATCATTTGGAGCCACAACAATCACGGGTGTATCTTTGTCAATCAAGGCAATCGGACCATGTTTGAGTTCACCTGCAGGATAAGCTTCAGCGTGGATATAGCTAATTTCTTTGAGTTTAAGTGCGCCTTCCATGGCGATGGCGTGCATTGAGCCTCTGCCTAGGAACAATGCGTTGAACTTGTTTTTAAAGGTTTTGGCAAGCTCAATAATTTGGTCTTCTTGCTCAAGCGTTTTTTTGATTAAATTTGGCAGGCGATTTAGTCCGTCAACAATGGAAGCCTCTTGCTCCTTTGATACTTGGTTGTGGCATCTGCCAAGGGCAACTGATAGTAGCGCTAATGATACTAATTGTGTGGTGAATGCCTTAGTGCTTGCCACGCCGATTTCAGGACCTGCATGGGTTAAGAAAGTGAGCTCTGATTCGCGAGTCAAACTTGATTCAGCGCTGTTACAAATTGTTAACGAATAAATTTTTTTATTGCATTTTTTAACGGTTCGAAGTGCTTCCAAGGTATCGGCTGTTTCACCACTTTGAGAAATGGTAACAAATAAAGTATTGTCTAAAATAATTGGATTACGATAGCGATATTCACTAGCAACTTCAATATGAGTAGGTATCCTGGCAATATCTTCCAGCCAGTATTTAGCCACTAAACCTGCGTTATAGCTCGTACCACAGGCGATGATTTGCACATGTTCAATTTTTTTAAATATGGTTTTTGCTTCGTGACCAAAAGCTGATATTAGTACCTTGTCTTTGGTGATACGAGATTCTAATGTGTCGCTGATGGCTTGCGGCTGTTCAAAGATTTCTTTTTGCATATAATGTGCATAATCACCTTTTGAGATTTGCCCTTTTTTAAGTTTTGAGATTTTGATTTCTCTTTCAACTTTTGTGCCATTTTTGTCAAAAATAGTCACAGAATCTTTAGTAATATCAGCAATATCACCTTCCTCCAAGAATATAAATTGCTTGGTGATGCTAATTAATGCCATTTGATCTGAAGCGATAAAATTACCCTTATCACCCAAGCCGATTACCAAAGGTGAGCCACTTCTAGCAGCGACAATATGTCCTGGGTGTTGTGGTGAGATCACGCCAACACCATAGGCACCTTGGAAAGTAGTAATGGCAGTTTGCACCGCCTCTAATAAAGTGCCACATTTTTTTAATGCTTGGTGAATGCCGTGTGCAATCACCTCAGTATCAGTATCTGAAGTAAAGCGATAGCCTTGCACCTGTTGCTGGGTTTTAAGCGCTAAAAAATTCTCAATAATGCCATTATGTACCACGCCAACGCTATCGTTACAAATATGAGGGTGTGCGTTTTTTGTAGAAGGTTTGCCATGCGTTGCCCAGCGAGTATGAGCAATACCAATCGTACCATTGACTATTTCTGCATTAATGCAACCTTCAAGATTGGTAACTTTTCCTGCTGCTCTTGCGCGTTGTAGTACATTATCGTGTGTTAGCACAACCAAACCTGCCGAGTCGTAACCACGATATTCCAGGTGTTTTAAGCCATCAATTAAGAGGGGTGTAATATTGTTTTGACAAATACCGCCAACAATTCCGCACATATAAACAATAATTAAGATTAATGTTTGAAATTATAGTCAATATAATAACACTTATGACAATTGATTTACATAACCATTCCTATTATTCCGATGGCGTTTTATCACCCAGCGAAGTGGTATGTCTGGCAAAAGAATCGGGGTGCAATGTATTTGCGCTTACCGACCATGATACAACTGATGGGCTAATTGAGGCACAACAAGAAGCGAATAACCAGAATATTAAGTTGGTACATGGTGTTGAAATATCAGCCATGTGGAGTAAGATGACCATTCATATTGTTGGACTTAATATTGATAAAGATAATCCGATTTTGCGTTCGGGATTAAAGCAACATCAAGATTTTCGCAAAACTAGAGCTGAAAAAATGGCGCGTAGTTTGGGCGGTGCAGGTGTGGTGGGTGCAATGGAAAAAACCCAAGCACTTGCCAAGACCGATATGATAACGCGTACGCATTTTGCACAAATGCTCATTCAAGAAGGCATTTGCAAAGATATGAAATCTGTATTTAGACGATTCTTAACAGGTAAAAAACCTGGCGGTGTTGGCGGGAAATGGGCGCGGTTTGATGAAGTGATTAAGTGGATTCATGCCGCAGGTGGTGTAGCAGTATTGGCACATCCTTTGCGTTATCGTATGACTAATACTAAAATTCAACGAATGCTTTCGCACTTATCAAATGCTGGACTTGATGGCGTGGAAGTTATAACTGCCCATAGCACGGACGGCGAAATTACCTTAATGTCAAAGTGGGCAAATGAACATGAATTATTGCATTCTTGTGGTTCAGATTACCATGGTTGGAATAATCAGAGAATTAAAATTGGGTGTTTAAAGGATTTTTCTAATCCTGATAGAGCATTATGGAGAGATTGGTAATGGCAAAATTATTGGAAATTCACGCGCAGAATCCACAAAATCGCTTGCTTAAACAAGTGGTAGATGAATTCAATGCGGGTGGTGTAATTGTCTATCCAACGGATTCTGGTTATGCATTAGGTACAGCAATGGGCAATAAAAAAGGCTTGGAGCGAATTAGGTGTATTCGTAACTTGTCTAAGCGACACGACTTTACTCTAATGATGCGTGACTTATCTCATATTGGCGAGTATGCAAAGTTGGACAATAATGCCTTTCGCTTATTAAAAAAAATCTTGCCTGGGGCTTACACCTTTATTTTAGCAGGCACTCGTGATGTGCCAAAACGCCTACTACACCCTAAGAAAAAAACCATTGGCTTAAGAATATCCGCTCACAGTGTGGTTCAATCCATTTTAGAAGCACTGAATGAGCCACTTGTGAGCGTTTCTCTGATTTTAAAGGGGCGTGAGTTCTATCATATTTACGATGTGCGTGAGGCGTTGGATAAGCAAGTTGATATGATTATTGATGGTGGTTATTGTCCGCCAGAACCAACTACAGTCATTGATTTATCAGGTGATAGTGTTGAAATTATTCGCCAAGGTGCGGGCGACACCTCGCTCATTTCAGTATAATTCAATCCTTTATTTTTTTTAGTTATTAAAGTATTACAATGAAAACGGCACAAATTAGACAAAAATTCTTAGATTTTTATGCATCAAAAGGACACACTATTGAGCCAAGTGCTTCACTCATTCCGCATAATGACAAAACTTTATTATTTGTTAATGCTGGCATGGTGCCGTTTAAAGATGTGTTCAGTGGCGTGGAAAAACGCCCTTATAATCGTGCAGCGAGTTGTCAAAGGTGCGTGCGTGCAGGGGGCAAACATAATGATTTAGAGAATGTAGGTTACACCGCGCGCCATCATACTTTTTTTGAAATGTTGGGTAATTTTTCATTTGGTGATTATTTCAAACGCGAGGCGATTCAATACGCTTGGGAGTTTTTAACGGTTGAACTTAGACTACCTAAAGAAAAGCTTTGGGTTAGTGTATTTGAAGAAGACGATGAAGCGGAAGATATTTGGGTGAATGAAATCGGATTCCCTAGAAATCGCATTTCTCGTTGTGGCGCTAAAGACAACTTTTGGCAAATGGGTGATACTGGTCCGTGCGGTCCATCCAGTGAGATCTTTTATGACCATGGTGAAAATATTGCAGGTGGACCACCGGGGCATGCTGATGAAGATGGTGATAGATATATTGAAATTTGGAATTTGGTCTTTACCCAATATGATAAGCAAGAAGATGGCTATCTTAAGCCACTCGCTGCACCTTGTGTGGATACAGGCATGGGGCTTGAGCGCCTGGCTGCGGTATTGCAACACAAAAATAATAATTATGACACCGATGGCTTTAAAACCTTAACCAAAGCCATTGTTGGATTAACCAAAGAAGACGGTGGTATTAAGCAAGATAATGCCTCAGTGCGCGTGATTGCTGATCATATTCGTTCAACTGCATTTATGGTGGTAGATGGTGTGATTCCATCCAATGAAGGGCGTGGTTATGTGCTCAGACGCATTATTCGTCGTGCCATTCGTCACGGGCATAAAATTGGTATTAATAAAGTATTTTTCTATCGTTTAGCGCCAGTTTTGGCATTAGAACTTAAAGATGCCTACCCAGAACTCAAAAAAGCTTTGGCAAATGTTGAAAAAGTATTAAAGCGAGAAGAGCAAAGATTTGCACAGACACTAGACCAAGGTATGGGGATTTTAACCGCAGCGATTACTCAACTTAAAGGCAATGAGATTGACGGTGAAACTGTATTTAAACTTTATGATACCTATGGCTTTCCAGCTGATTTAACTGCTGATGTAGCACGAGAGCATAGTTTAACCATTGATATGGTTGGCTTTGAAATTGAAATGACCAAGCAACGCGATCGAGCCCGTCAAGCAGGGGACTTTAAAACCCTGCAAAAAGGCGTTGATATTAGCGAACAAACACAGTTTTTAGGCTATGAGCAGTTGGAAAGTTCCTCCTCAGTACAAGCCCTTATTAAAGAAGGCGAATTGGTGGAACAAATTGAAGCAGGCGAGCACGGTATTGTTGTGCTTGCTACTTCAAGTTTTTATGCCGAGTCAGGAGGACAAATTGGTGACTGTGGCATACTCTCAAATGATACGGTTGCGTTTGTAGTTAGCAATACACAGAAACAAAAATCAGGTGCATTTGAGCATCACGGTATTTTAAATAAAGGTATTTTAAAAGTAGGTGATGTGTTAGCAGCTGTCGTTGATAAAAAATCTCGCAAATGCATTGCTAGAAATCACTCAGCCACGCATTTATTACACGCTGCATTGCGCACGGTTTTAGGCGAAACGGTAACGCAAAAAGGCTCATTGGTTGATAGTGAAAAACTGCGTTTTGATTTCTCACATGATGAGGTAATTAACAAAGTTGAAATTGATAAAATTGAAGGTATGGTCAATCGTAAAATTTTAGCTAATACTAAAGTGCATACCGATGTTAGCGATATTGACACCGCTAAAAAGAAAGGTGCAGTGGCACTGTTTGGTGAAAAATATGGCGATACTGTACGGGTTTTAACTATGGGTAAAGACGATTTTTCAGTAGAGCTTTGTGGTGGCACTCATGTCAATCAACTTGGCGATATTGGATTGTTTAGAATTACCTCAGAAGGCGGTGTTTCTGCTGGTGTGCGTCGTATTGAAGCAGTTACGGGTTATAGTGCTTATCAGTTTGATAATCAAACACAAGATAACTTGAATCAAATTGCACAGATGACCAAGTCAAGTAGTGTACAAGTTGTAGAAAAAGTAGCACAGTTAATAAAACAACAAAAAGAATTAGAAAAGCAAATTGTTTCTATGCAAAAACAACTTGCCAGCAACCAAGGTGATGATTTGGTTAACCAAGCGCAAGGTGTGAATGGCGTATCTGTACTCGCTAGTGTTGTAGAAGGGGTGAATGGCAAAGATTTGCGCGATATTGTCGACAAACTTAAAGATAAACTCGGTTCAGCAGTTATCGTATTAGCAGCTGTTAGTGGCAATAAAGTATCATTGGTTGCTGGTGTTACCAAAGATTTAACTGATAAATACCAAGCAGGAAAAATCCTTAATCATGTTGCGCAACAAGTTGGTGGTAAGGGCGGTGGTCGTCCAGATATGGCGCAGGGTGGCGGTACAGAATCTAGTAAGGTAGATGAAGCATTGGCTTCAGTTAAGGGGCTAATTTAGACAATAAAAACCCGCTTCAAGCGGGTTTATGATGATTACTCCTATTTATGCAAAGGTTTCTTAAGGTTAAATTGCGCCATACAAAGCTCTTAAATACACTAGGTGAACACATAAAATCCAAGAGACTCAAACAATAAATTTCACAATTACAGTCGGCTGAAAAATTTGGTGTAAATACTACAACAATCTGCCGGTGGGAAAATGATAAAATCAAAAACATCCCACTAAAATACTGCCCACCACTTGCCGATTTTTGTTTTATTGGCAATATAACAAAACCAAAACTGCAAAAAACCAAAAGATTTCATCAAGGACCGAGTCAAAAACAACTTGCCAAGAGAATTGGCAAAAGTAGTCGTGATATTTTAATTTTAGAAAAAACATTATCGCTGTGAAGGTAAATAGTCAACCCTTAAAAACCACACAAAACATTGATTTATAACAAT
>NZ_CDSC02000012.1 GCF_001298715.1 Bathymodiolus azoricus thioautotrophic gill symbiont | reverse complement strand
GATCTCTAAATACCTATAAAGAATCAATCATCGCATCACCAAACTCAGAACAAGATAACAAAGTAGCGCCTTCCATTAGTCTTTCTAGGTCGTAAGTTACCGTTTTGTTTTGAATCACATTTGACATAGCACTTAGTACATTATTTGCAGCTTTCGTCCAACCCATATGTCTAAGCATCATCTCTGCTGAAAGAATAATTGAACCTGGATTAACTTTATTTTGTCCAGCATATTTTGGTGCTGTGCCGTGTGTGGCTTCAAATACTGCGGTAGTATCTGACAAGTTAGCACCTGGTGCAATGCCAATACCACCTACTTGCGCTGCTAAAGCATCTGAGATATAGTCGCCATTTAAGTTGAGTGTAGCAATCACTGAATATTCTTCTGGGCGTAATAGGATTTGCTGTAAGAAAGCATCGGCAATGACATCTTTAACAGTGATCGTTGTGCCCGTGTTTGGATTGCTAAATGCACACCAAGGTCCATCACTGACAACTTTAGCGTCGAACTCGTCTTGTGCAAGCTGATAACCCCAATCTCTAAAACCACCTTCGGTGAACTTCATGATGTTGCCTTTATGCACCAAAGTTACTGAATCTTTGTCGTTATCAATGGCGTATTGAATAGCAGCACGCACTAAACGCTGCGTACCTTCTTGCGACACTGGCTTAATGCCAATGCCAGAAGTTTGAGGAAAGCGAATCTTGGTTGTGCCCATTTCATTTTGCAAAAAGTCGATGACTTTTTTTACCTCATCTGTGCCTGCTTGATATTCAATACCTGCATAAATATCTTCAGAATTTTCTCTGAAAATGACCATATCAACTTTTTCAGGTGCTTTGACAGGTGTTGGTGTGCCAACAAAGTATTGTACTGGGCGTTGACAAATAAACAAATCAAGCTCTTGGCGAATAGCAACATTGAGTGAGCGCATACCGCCACCCACAGGCGTGGTTAGCGGACCTTTGATTGCTACTGAAAGCGCTTGAATCGCATCAAGGGTTTCTTGCGGTAGATATTCGCCGTATAACACATTGGCTTTTTCACCAGCATAGATTTCCATCCATTGGATGGCTCTCTCACCGTGGTAGGTTTTGCTTACAACTGCGTCAATGACTTTTTTCATAATTGGTGAAACATCCGCGCCAATACCATCACCTTCAATATAACCAATAACTGGCTTGTCTGGCACTTGGATAACACCATCTTTAAAGGTGATTTTTGTACCATCAACTGGCATATGAATATACTTATAAGTCATTGATTAATTATCTGTTATAAAACGCAGTATTATAGCGTCTTCACTATCTGAATAATATTTTTTACGCGTATTAATGACTTCAAATCCGAGTTTTTTATAAAACAATAAGGCGCTGTGATTAGAAACACGCACTTCAATAAAGATTTCTTTAACGCCTGATGTTTGCAGTTGATAATCAAACAACTTCTGACCCAAACCTTGATACTGATAATCAGGATGAATGCAAATATTGAGCAAATCAGCCGTCTTAGACACGCACAGTGCAATACTATAACCCAATATTTGATTGTCTTTAAATATTAAGTACGCTAAAATATTGGGATTGTTCAGACTATGAGTGAACTTCGCCTTATTCCAAGGTATTTTGTAAACCAGTCGCTCTATTGCCAAGACATCATCGATATCTTGTACATCAAATACTCTAAAGGAAATATTGATAGGCTTTGTTGTTGGTTTCATTTTGGTAGAAATAGCCTAATTCGTCAAAACTACGCTCAATATTATCCACATCATCAACTTGTAGTCCAATTAATACGCGTCCAAAATCGGCGCCGTGATTACGGTAATGGAATAAAGAAATATTCCAATCACTGCCGATTTTTTTCAAGAAGTCTAATAAAGCACCAGGACGCTCAGGAAATTCAAAACGATACAAAACCTCGTTATCAGCATCAGCACGCCCACCTACCATATAACGAATATGCGTCTTGGCAATAGAGTTGTCGCTCATATCTAAGACATCAAATGATTGCGAAAGTTTGTTAATCAGTGCTTGTTTCTCATCAAGCCCTTTGCTGAGCGCAACACCAACAAAAATACGCGCTTGGCTAGAGGGCGTGTAACGATAATTAAATTCGGTGATGGCATGGTTGTCTAACAATTCACAAAATTTTAAAAAACTACCTGGTTTTTCATCAATGGTAGCAGCAATAATGGCTTCATTGTGTTCACCCAAATCAGCACGCTCAGCGATATAGCGTAGGCGGTCAAAATTCACATTTGCACCTGAGACAATGGCGACTAAATTCTCACCTTTGATATTGTTTTGCTTAATATACTTTTTTAACCCTGCCGTGGCAAGTGCACCAGAAGGCTCTGCAATAGAGCGCACATCTTCATAAATATCTTTAATCGCAGCACAAATCTCATCATTACTCACAAGTACAACCTCATCCACTACTTCTTTGGCAATCGGATAAGTGACTTCGCCAATTTGCTTAACTGCCACGCCATCGGCAAAACGCCCTACTTCTGGCAAGGTGATACGCTCAGAATTTTTAAATGATTGATACAAGGTTGGTGAATCTTCTGGTTCAACACCGATAACTTGAATATTTGGCGCATAATGTTTGATATAAGTTGCCATACCTGCAATCAATCCGCCACCACCCACAGGGATAAAGACCTTGTCCATCTTTGGATTTTGCTTTAACAGTTCTTTAGCGATAGTCGCCTGACCTGCCATCACTTCAATATCATCATACGGGTGGATAAAGACCAAATCTTGTTGTTGTTCTAATTGCTTGGCATAGGCAAATGCATCATCATACACATCGCCATGCAATACCACTTTACCACCCAGTTGCTCAACAGCATTGACTTTGATTTTAGGGGTGTAAAGTGGCATCACAATCACCGACTCAATGCCGAGTTTGCTGGCAGACAACGCCACGCCTTGTGCGTGATTACCCGCACTAGATGCTACGACACCTTTGGCTTTTTGTTGAGCCGACAAGCCAGATATTTTTTGATAAGCGCCCCTAAGTTTAAAAGAATGCACTACCTGCTTGTCTTCACGCTTTAAATAAATGGTATTTTTGCTACGCACACTGAGTTGGTGCGCAACACTCAATGGCGTTTCACTCGCAACCTCATAAACGCGCGTGGCGTTTACTAAATCAATAAGTGTTTGCATACAATTCTTGTAAATAATCAATACCTACATAGGTGTGCTCAGTACGCTCACCCTCTAATACTGTAAATGGCTTGTTGTTAGGTTCACCTAAGTGATTAAGCACCGCCATTGCGCCATCAAACTGATGCGTCTTAGTGTATTCATTAACAGTAATCAATGTTTTTAATCCTGCATCAGTTGACGAGACAATGCCATTGTGCGAATCTTCAAAAGCAATCGCCTGATTAGGTTTCAGGTTCATTTGCTTTAACACATAATGATAAATATCCCCTGCTGGTTTAAGATTTGGCACTATATCACCTGCACCAATCACCTCAAACCAGTCCAGCGCATCAGCACCCAATGTATGCGTGATGAGTGCATCAACATTGGCAGGCGTGGTGGTGGTGGCAATTGCCAATCTCAAACCAGCTTTGCGTGCTTCACTAAACAAACGAGCCACCCCCGTTCTTAGGGGGATAGCACCAGCATCAGCAAGACGCACATAAATTTTGGTTTTTAAACCATGCACCTTTTTAGCAAGCGCATCTATATCATCACACTCAAAATCAGGGCGATGCGTTTTCAGGTAATGTTTAATGCGTAATTGACCACCAGTCACATCCAGTAACTCGTGATAAAGCGCATTTGTCCAAAGCCAATCCAGCCCCAATTCCTTGAATGCTTCATTAAAGGCGACCAAATGCCCATCACGCTCAGTGTTTGCTAATGTGCCATCTACATCAAAAATAAGTGCTTCTAATGCCATCTTTTTATTATAATGTTCGAAAATTGCTATTTTAAATTAACAAACCGTTATGTCAGAACCTAATTTTCAAGATATTCCTAATTATAAGCCCAAGAAAAACGAAGACTTTATGTCTGAAGGGCAAATTGAACACTTTAAAGAGAAGCTTAGCGCTTGGATGAAACAGTTAATCAGCGACGCTGAAACCACCATCACTCACATTCAAGAAGACTCATCAAAAGTGGCAGATGATAACGACAGAGCCACACTTGAAGAAGAGTTTGCACTTGAGTTAAGAACGCGTGACCGTGAAAGAAAACTCATTAGCAAGATTGAAAAAACTTTGCATTTGATTGAAATGGGTGATTATGGTTATTGCAAAACTTGTGGTACGGAAATCGCCCTACCAAGATTAGAAGCTCGCCCTACGGCAGATGAGTGCATAGATTGCAAAACTATCGCTGAACGCAAAGAAGTTTAACTTTTTTGTTTTTTTCAAGGTAAATATTTACCTTGAAAAAGAAAAAATACTTGAAATTTTCGTTCTGCCAAATTCTTGAAATTTTAAAAATGTTGATAAGACTTACAGGTCTTGTTTAGCCCTTTAATTTCCAACCCTTGCTTTTCGACAATCACACCAATCTTAGTGAGTTTAATGTCTAAATCTTTTGCAATAGATTTAACACTATCAATATGTGTATTTGGCACAGTGAAACAAAGCTCATAATCATCGCCGCCGGCTAATGCCACACACCAATCTTGTGTATTGGCAATATATTGTGCAACTTCGCTTGACAACGGTAATGCTTCTAAGTCAATACTAACACCAACTTTTGAGCGTGATAAGATATGTGATAAATCTTGCTTAAGCCCATCAGAAATATCAATACAGCTATTAGCAACACCTAATAAGCGTTGTGCGAGTTTGATTCGCGGCTCAGGGCGATTAAATTGTTTTAATAGTGCTATTGATGGGGTTTGTTGATTTTGTATTTGTTGCCATGCTAAGGTGGCATCACCTAATGTGTTGGAAACAAACACACTGTCACCCACTTGCGCGCCTGAGCGTAATAAGGCTTGAGTCTTTTTTACAATACCTGTGGCATTAATAGTAATACTAAGACTACCCTTGCTAGTATCGCCACCAACCAAGGAGATATTATATTGTTTAGCGAGTGCTTTAAGCGACTCAGAAAAACCCTCAAGCCATTTTTTATCAACACTAGGCAAGGTAAGTGCTAAAGTAAAGTAAAGTGGGGTCGCACCCATTGCTGCCAAATCACTCAAATTAACCGCTAAGGCTTTATAGGCAATATCTTGCGCTGATGTCTCTGTTGGGAAATGCACCCCTTCAATCAGGGTATCAACGGTGGTAGCAAGTTGCCTGCCGTTATCAATAGACATCAGGGCACAATCATCGCCTATGCCTTGATCCCAGTCAAAATACTTATTGATTAGACTGAACTCATCCACTACATATATGCGTTTTCTTTCTGTGAGTGGTCTGTTACATCCAAGATATTTTTAATCTCAGGATAAATTGATTTAAGTTGTGCTTCTACGCCATTTTTAAGTGTTACTTTAACCGATGAACAGCCTTGACAACCACCACCAAAATTAAGCACCACATCCATGTCATCAGTAATTTCCACCAAATCCACAAATCCGCCATGAGAGGCAAGTTGTGGATTGACCTCAGCAGCGATGGTGTATTTAATTTTCTCTGCTAAAGGCGCATCATCTTTCGGCACTTCGCCCTTAGCATTTGGGGCAGTAATGGTGAGTTTTTTGCTTGAACCCTCCTCTTTCAATGCCACTTCGGAATCTTTCAAATAATCAAAATTAGCTTCATCAATAAAAGCATTAAAACCCTTGTATTCAAATTTGAAATAGTTTTTCCCTAAGTCTTTTTCATAACAAAAATTAAAAGTAACGGCAGCAGCAGGTGTGCCCGCCTTTTCAATATCAACTTTAAGTCCTAAATCTTCTTCACCTTGTTGAGCGAATAAATCTGCTACATAAATTTGCGCTTCATCTGTAATATTAAACATAGTTGTCCTTGCTAAAAATTATATTGTCTATCAATCTTACCTTATTCAAGTAGACTGCGGATAGTATCGCAATTTTACTCGTATTATCAGTGATTTTCTTAAGGGTATTTGCATCTAACAACTCCAAATAGTCCAGCTCAAAATAACGCTGTAGTCGCTCTCTAGCAGATTGCAATTCTAATTCACCCTGCTCAATTTGTTTTAAAATCTTGTGTAGTTTTGATGCAATCTTGTGTTCATCTGCATTTAGATATTGATTGCGCGTGCTCATTGCCAAGCCGTCATGCTCACGCACAATCGGCGCTCCAATAATTTTAACCCCTGAAGTAAAGTGTTTAATAATGTGTAACTGTTGATAGTCTTTCTGACCAAATACTGCCACATCAGGGTGAATAATTTCAAATAAACGCCTAACAACTTGCAATACACCGTAGAAGAAATGCGGTCGTGTCTTTCCACATAAAGTCTCAAATAGCCCCTTGTCTTGGGTAAATTCATCCTGATTAAGAACCGCATTATCTGGATAAATATCATACACATTTGGGGTAAATACTAGGTCTGTTTGTGATACTTCTAAAGCAACTAAATCAGCATCCATGGTACGAGGGTAAGTGCCAAAATCTTCATGTTCTGCGAACTGCGTTGGGTTGACAAAAATGCTTACCACTACCTTATCGGCATTTTTTTTCGCCAAATCAATCAACGATAAATGTCCTTGATGCAAACCACCCATTGTTGGCACAAAAGCAATCCTCTCACCCTTGTCTCGCCACTGTTTCATTTCACTTATGTTACTAATAATTTCCATGCTTAAATCTCCTATTCAGAGCACGCTTGAAAAAAATACGCCAATGGTGTTGGATTGATTTTTGCATATTCTAACAAAATATAGTACAACGCCTTATTGCTATTATTAATGGTTGGTGGCTTAATATCAATTTGTAAACATTGCGCAAGCACAATTAAACGCCCAATACGGCCATTGCCATCACTAAATGGATGAATCATTTCAAAATGATAATGTGATTTAGCAATATCGCTTAAATATTTGATTTTATTATATTTTTTTACCCACAACTCTAATTCTTCTACAATATCATTTGGATGTGTGAGTTGTGTATCAACATTTGGTAAAACTCTTTGCTTGGTGGAAAACTCGCCAGCATTATTTATCAAGCCACGCATTAGCACTTTATGCCAATCTTTAATTTGTTGCAAAGTGATCTCTGCTTGAAAATTTTGAGCGATTTCTTGGGTAAGATAATGAATATTTTGCACCTCTGCTACTGAGGTTGCGTGAAAATTATTAGGCACAGTGTTATCAAGTACAATTGCATCAAAATCCACTTCTTGCGTGCCTGTCTCAATCTCAAGAGAACCAGCTGCCATTTGTCTAAGCGTCTTATCCATAATGGCAGGTTCAAACAAAAAACTACCCAACTCAATACCTTTGACAACCTCACTAATATTACTTACATTTGGCAAAAAAATATACTGACACCATAGCAAATCAATCTTATCTTGATTTTTAACTTTAATCTTTTGGGGGTTATCATTCCATGCAATTAGCGTCATTCGAGTAATATTGAGCGCCTGTGCAAAAGCAACTGAAGTATGGTAATAATTCTGCAAATTGCTCAACTTTTGAGCGTAGGAAATACTTTTATAATCAAAATCCATGGTGTATAATTTTTTGTATATTTTTAAATTATTATACACTTATTGTATAATTTTTTGTATAAATTATAAAAAATATACATTTCTATCAAAGAAAAATCAGTATTTCTAATTTTTATTTATACAGACTTAAAACTGTGTTCATCTGTTGGGAATGTTTGATTTTTAACTGCTTGAATAAAATCATTAGTTGCAGAAACAATACTGCCACTGGTTAAAAAGTTTTTCACAAATTTAGGTGGATTTTGGGTAATGCCAAGCATATCATAACCTACTAACACTTGCCCATCACAATTCACACCTGCACCGATGCCAATGGTTGGAATATTTAATGATTGTGATATTTTCTTGCCCAACTTAGCAGGAATACATTCAAGCACGATGGTTTTTACACCCCAAGCTTCAAGCGCCTTGGCATCCTTTAAAATTCTTTGTGCGTCGCCCTCACCTTTGCCTTGTACTTTATAGCCACCCATTTCTACGACTGATTGTGGTTGTAAGCCCAAGTGTCCACAGACTGGAATATTGTTGTCTTGCAAGATTTGAAAAGAAGATTCATGCTCATGCCCACCTTCAAATTTCACCATTTGTGCACCTGCATTCATTAAATATTTGGCATTTTCCAAGGTCTGTTTAGCAGATGTGTAACTTTGATAAGGCATATCACTAATCAACAAAGCTTGGTTTGTGAC
This sequence comes from Bathymodiolus azoricus thioautotrophic gill symbiont, assembly GCF_001298715.1. Classification (GTDB taxonomy): domain Bacteria; phylum Pseudomonadota; class Gammaproteobacteria; order PS1; family Pseudothioglobaceae; genus Thiodubiliella. The sequence goes on along the minus strand of NZ_CDSC02000012.1, from coordinate 1,074 downwards.
TTTTGCCACTACTTGCGTGTGATAAAGCATGTCGTTCATACTCACGCCTAATGTATTCTCATCGCCTTTAATTACATTACCAAGCGAGTCTCCGACTAAAATAATATCTACACCGCATTTATCAAACACAGATGCAAATGATGCGTCATAGGCCGTCAAGCAAGTGATTTTTTCACCTTGATTTTTAAATATTTTTAACGCATCAATCTTCATAATTTAATCAACTCTGATGTGTCTAACTTATCAATCAACGCTTGAATTGAACCCAATACCGGCACTTTAAAATCAGGCTCTATTTCTGCCAATGGCACTAGCACAAAGCTGCGATTCATCATCTCGGGATGTGGCACTATTAATTGTTTGGAGGCAATCACTTGCACCCCATAAGTAATAATATCCAAATCAATGGTTCTAGCACTCCATTTTTTCTCGCGTATGCGATGTTGTTTGGTTTCAATAGCCTGACAGACATACAACAACTCCAATGCACTTAGATGCGTATCCACCTCACACACCGCGTTAATATAATCTGGTTGCTTCGAGTTATCAATCGGCTTGGATTGATACAAACTCGACAAGGCTACCACCTTTACATCTTGCACACTATTTAATGCAATCAACGCATCTTTAATCTGTTGTTTAGGGTTGTTAAGGTTTGAACCCAGTCCGATATAGGCTAACATTAGTTTCCTTGTTGAATGGTTTTAGCGAAATTAGTGCGGTATCCTACTGCTAAAATAATATCTAACAAATAATAAACAATAGGTTTGTCAGAATTTACAATATGCATTTTTTGCATATTGCTTTTTTCATCAACTTCTTTATCAAGCAATATTTTCTTAATATGCCTTAAAATAACAGACTGATCTTTGTCAAAAATATTAACAATATCTTTCTGAGATGCCCGAACAGTTTCTACATTTAAATCTAATTTTAACTCAATCGCTCCATTTTTAGCTTGATAAATTACCAGGTTTTTAGTCATTCAAAGTCCAATAATCCTATTTTGGTGTTATTATTCAATTTTTCCAAACTTTGCCATTCTTTTTTATAATACTTATTGTTAAGTTTTTT
>NZ_CDSC02000107.1 GCF_001298715.1 Bathymodiolus azoricus thioautotrophic gill symbiont | reverse complement strand
CAGGTTGTTTGATAAAAAATCACCCAATGCCCAATTAAGCTCAGCATCAAACATATTTTTAGCATGATAGTGTTTTGGCAATTGCCACCAGTCAAATACAATACCAAGCCATTCAATCACAATGCTTAAAAAAATACTAAGGATTAAAACGCCGAACACACTAACAATAAAGTTTAGCAATTTAGAAAATTTTCCCGGTCTTTTTTCAGACTTGTGGCTATCTGTACTCACAGTTTATCAAATTGCCTTTTAACTGGGGCGATTGGCGTGTTAATGTTAACCAAATCCATTTGACTGTTGTAACTCTGTTTCATCTGTGTTGCCATTTCAGATAGCTTGTTGGGAATGCCTGATTTTTTGATAAATGTTTCTTTTTCTGGTAGTGGTAGTCTTAGTTTATAAAGTTGTCCGCCTTCAATCATCGCAAACGCTTGACCTTTTGGCAAATTAAGCATATCGTTGGTATTAATCGCAGGCACTCTTTGTGTTGTTATTTGCTCACGCACTGCCGATGTAAAAGCAACATCGCTATCGGGATTTGCTGAATCAGTTGCTTGTGCCATGATTGTTAATTGGTTGACTTCGTATTCTGCCACTTTAGTAATGAGTATATTTGCTGTTTCTTCTGATTTAACTCTAAGCATTATCAAGGTGTTAAAGTTATCTAGAATAACGCCTGCTTTAGGTTTACTACCGATACCAGACTCAATGTCTGAGCCACTTTGTGTATAAGCTGTAACTTGATAACCTGCGCCGCCCGCTTTATTGATCATTGGGATAAATTGATCACCTATTAATTCGTTAAATTCATCTGCATGAA
>NZ_CDSC02000327.1 GCF_001298715.1 Bathymodiolus azoricus thioautotrophic gill symbiont | reverse complement strand
TATTTATGCAAAGGTCTCTTTTAGACTAAAAAACCAATCTATTTATATCTTGTGAAATACCGCAGAATAAATCAATCGCCTCTACTTTTACAATTAAAAATCGAAATTTTTAAACAAATCTTTTACCGTGTCCTTTAGTTCATCACTTGCAACACCGAGCTGTTGTGCAATTTTTCGACGCAAGCTAGCTTCAATTTCTTTTTTACCAGCCTCAATACCCTTTTCCTCTAATGCTTTTCTCAAATTATTCATAATCTTTTTGGTAACTTCTTTGCCAATTTTATCAATTCTAATACCTGAATCTCCACCAAAATTACTGATGGAAATATTAGGAACTTTAAGTGTGGTTCTTAGCCACTCAGAATCCACTTTAAGGCTAATATTGCTAACTTTAAAATACTTTATCTTGATGCGTTTTTCATTGGCGTTACTATTATCACTACTAGACACATCAGAGGACTGTGATGGCGCTTGATCTAAATTATCAATGAGTTGTGTCAAATTCACATTAGAATCGTTTTGCTCCAAGGTGAATGCCAACCCATCAAGAAATATCTCATCAAGAACAATCAAATTGTTATCGCTATCGCCTACTTTTAAAGAAAAATGATCCAAAGAGAAGGCATTTTCATTCTTAAAGTTAGGTGGGTTTTTCACCTCAATAAAATCAATATTAATACTCTTGTCTAAAAAATCAGAACTAAATTGACTGATTTTGACCGGTGTTTTTAATAACTCAGTAACATATTGTTGGCTGATTTTCTTTCCTATCGGGTCAAGCAGAGTAATAATAACAATTGTTACAGTAACAATTAAACCCAGTAATGTGTAGATTATTTTTTTCATATTTTTTTCCTAATTTCTAATAAGAACCGTTCATTTGAAACATTTGATACGCACAGTTGATGGATTTTTGTACCTTCGGGCAAACTCTCTTGTCCAATATTTGCACCCTTCATTAATAAGTAACGCCCATTATCGCATAATAGATGTTGTGTTAATTTCAATGTTTTGTTGACCTTAGCAAATGCTCTGGAAGTAATCTGACCAAAACATCTCTGAGATTCAAACACCTCAACACGCTCATTCAATACGGTTAAATTTTTAAGCCCTAATTGAGATTTTACAAACTGCATAAAACGACATTTTTTACCCACTGTATCTAGCACATTAACAGAAAGCTCAGGTCGCATAATACTAATCACAATTCCTGGTAATCCTGCACCTGCGCCCACATCAAGTAGTGGTGACTTGTCAATAAACGGCATAATAGACAAGCTGTCTAATAAATGTTTTCTAACACCTTCTTCCATTGTGCGAATCGCACTGAGGTTATAAGTTTTGTTCCATTTTGTGATTAATGTTAAATATTCAAGCAACTTAGATAGTTGCTCTTCATCAAGCTTGATGTTCATCTTTTTGGCGCCACCAAGTAATAAAGTTTCATGAATCATGATTTACTATAAGTCTTTAAATACACCAATAAAATAGAAATAGACGCAGGAGTAACACCTTGAAGTCGGCTTGCTTGACCGATAGTCTCTGGACGATGGTCGCTAAGTTTTTGTATCACCTCACTTGACAATGCCCTAATAGAATCGTAGTCTATATCGCTCGGTAAAACGGTGTTTTCATTCTTGCGATATTTTTCAATTTCTTCTAGTTGGCGTTTGATATAACCCTCATATTTAATCTGATTTTCCACCACACCGATTAAAGTTGTATCCGTTAAAAAAGGCTGCCCCGATTCAATCTGAGATAAAACTTGATAATTCACTTTTGGTCGTTTTAACAATTCTAGCAACGAATACTCGTGACTCAACGCCTGACCTAAGACTTCGCTTGCCTGCGTATCACTGGCTTGAATCCAAGTGGTTTTTAAGCGTTCTTTTTCTTGCGCTGCTACTTCATATTTAATTTTAAACGCTGCCCAACGCTCATCATTCACCAAACCTAACTCTCTACCCTTGGGTGTTAAGCGCGCGTCTGCATTGTCTTCTCTGAGTAACAAGCGATATTCAGCACGCGAAGTAAACATACGATAAGGCTCATTTGTGCCTTTGGTAATCAAATCATCTACCATCACCCCAATATAAGACTCATCGCGTTTTGGCAACCAAGGATTTTTTTCTAATACAGCGCACCCCGCATTCACACCTGCCAGTAATCCTTGCGCTGCTGCTTCTTCATAACCCGTTGTACCGTTAATTTGTCCAGCAAAATACAGTCCTGATATTTTTTTTACTTCCAGTGTTTGTCTCAAGCCTCTCGGGTCGAAAAAATCATACTCGATGGCATAACCAGGACGCACAATATCAACATTTTCAAAACCTTTGATTGAGCGAATAAAATCTTGCTGCACTTCATACGGCAAAGAAGTCGAGACACCATTTGGATAGACCTCATTGGTCATCAAACCTTCAGGCTCAACAAAAATTTGGTGTGAATCACGCTCACTAAAACGCACGACTTTGTCTTCAATTGATGGGCAATATCTTGGGCCAGTACCTTCAATATTGCCTGTAACCATTGGTGAGTCTTTTAAGCCATCACGGATAAAATCATGCGTTTTCTCATTAGTATGCGTGATGTAGCAAGGGATTTGCTGTGGGTGATCGCTCGCCTTTCCCATAAAAGAAAAAGTCGGTAATGGCGTATCACCTGGCTGTTTTTGCAATACACTAAAATCAATAGTGCGTCCATCAAGCCTTGGTGGTGTACCTGTTTTTAATCGTCCCACACCTAAATCATAGGAACGAAGCCGCCTGGACAATGCATTGGATGGCGCATCGCCAGCACGGCCGCCTTCATAATTAGACTGCCCAATATGAATCACACCACCCAAAAAAGTACCAGAAGTTAAAATTACTTTATCGGCCGTAAAACGCAAACCCATTTGTGTTTTCACACCCTTAACGACATCATTTTCAATGATTAAATCTTCAACTGCCTGCTGAAACAATGATAAGTTTTCCTGATTTTCTAATTTGTGGCGAATGGCCGCTTTATACAGAACCCTATCTGCTTGAGCACGAGTAGCACGCACTGCTGGACCCTTAGAAGCATTAAGTGTGCGGAATTGAATGCCCGCCTTGTCAATCGCATGTGCCATAGCACCACCCATCGCATCAATCTCTTTCACCAAGTGCCCTTTACCAATCCCGCCAATCGCAGGATTGCAGCTCATCTGCCCAAGTGTCTCAATATTATGCGTAATCAACAGTGTCTTAACACCCATGCGTGCAGGCGCAAGCGCTGCTTCAGTGCCTGCATGCCCGCCACCGATGACGATGATTGAATAATGTTTATTCATATTAACAATTCAAATAATGTATATTGAGTGGATCTTTTATCAAAAGTTAAAATGCTACTTA
>NZ_CDSC02000054.1 GCF_001298715.1 Bathymodiolus azoricus thioautotrophic gill symbiont | reverse complement strand
TGTCCATCTTCATCAAATGCCATAACGACAACAGCAGCACCATATTGTTTTACTCTATTAGCTTTGTCTAAGAAATCTTTCTCTCCTTCCTTCAGACTGATACTATTTACTATACATTTCCCCTGAGTACACTTTAAGCCAGCTTCTACCACAGAAAAGTTAGAGGAATCTATACATAAAGGTACCTACAATAGATAAACAAAATTAAGACTACTCAGAAGGATTGGGCCATACAAAATTAAGATTACTGATGTCGGGACCATCTCACAAGGTGGGTGAGTGGGTTATGGTGTTTAATGCCACTTTAACAATCTTTAAGCTATATCGTGGTGGTCAGTTTTATTGGTGGAGGAAACCGGAGTACCGGAGAAAACCCTTAAATGTGGCGTTAAACACTATAACATTACATTATTATGAAAAGAAAGTTTAAAAAGTGATGGACAACAATTTTATCAATATCAACAAAACGAACCACTTCTCACCTTCACCCATTAAACACAAAAAGACAACAACACATGTCAATGGAAATGAAGATCCTGGGATCAACACAAAATGGGGTGTGATTAAACTGGTTGATTGGCCCCCAACCCACCCCATCTTGATAACTAGATTTCTTACAACAAAATTACTCTGGTATGTACATGATGTACAAGACATTTTATTCCTTAATTTCATTTACTTCTTCATGGACAACAGAAAAGATTAAGAACAAGTATCCTATATACAAAGATACTGTAATTATTAAATAACTACAACATAATAAACATTATTATTGACATTTTTTCATCCTACCTTTGAAATATCTGGTTCAGAAGAGATAAGATTTACAAATTTTGTCATTGCCTTCACACCATCCAACATTCCTTCATCCATATTAATATCTAAAATCTGTGCTCCATTTTCTACTTGTAATTTGGCAATACTTAATGCCTCCTGAAATAGTTATTTCATGTATGTTTATTATTGATATTTTAACATCTGTATAAGAAAACGTTATTGAATTAGCGAGTGATTGTTGTTTTACGCCAAATGAAAAAATTTTCAAGTATATAATGGTGAGATAAAGTTGCATTCAATTAGATGATGATTATGTCACCTTTGTACCAGACAAACACGATTAGTTGGAATCACTGAAAAAGTATCTTGATTCCGAGTCAACCAGTCTTTGCTCTTTCTCCTTAATGCTGCATACTTAGCACAGATGC
>NZ_CDSC02000297.1 GCF_001298715.1 Bathymodiolus azoricus thioautotrophic gill symbiont | reverse complement strand
ATATTCATTCTCCAATCCAAAAAAAATAGAAACTAAAAAACACAGAAAATCTGACTGGTATAATAACTTTAGACTCTAAACTTATCGGTAGAAATTTTAACATATAAACATTTTTTGTAAATAACCTATGCAACTAACACTTGAAATCAACAGCAGTGAACAACTTTCCAGCGTTTGTGGCTCATTTGACAGACACTTAGCGCTAATAAGCAAAAGCCTAGATGTAACCATGAACAACAAAGGCGAGGATTTCACCATCAAGGGGAAGAACAAACATATTGCTGCTAGAGTACTGCAAGATTTAATAGCATTAAGCTCTAGCCAACCCATTGAAATTTACGATGTTGAAATGGCAATCAAATCTTGTTCGCACGATGACTTGCCAAACCAGTCAGTGAATATTAAAACCAAACGAAAATTTATCCATATTAGAAGCAAAAACCAGCAAAAATACGCCCTAGATATCAAGGAAAAAGATTGCACTTTTGGTATTGGCCCTGCGGGTACAGGGAAAACTTATCTTGCTGTGGCACGCGCTGTTGAAGCCTTAGAAGCCTCTGATGTGCGCCGCATCATCTTAGTACGCCCTGCGGTAGAAGCGGGCGAAAAATTGGGGTTTCTACCTGGTGATATGAACGAAAAAATTGACCCTTACCTACGCCCTATTTATGATGCCTTGTATGAAATGTTAGGTTTTGATAAAGTGGAAAAACTGCTCAATAAAAACATCATTGAAGTTGCACCACTAGCATTTATGCGTGGTCGCACACTAAACGAAGCCTTTATTATTTTAGATGAAGCGCAAAATACCACCATTCCACAGATGAAAATGTTTCTAACGCGTTTGGGTTTTGCATCAAAAATGGTCATTACTGGCGACATCACTCAAATAGATTTAGCCAATCCAAAACACTCTGGCTTGATTCATGCTATCAAAGTATTGGAAAACGAAGACAAAATTTCTTTTTGTCATTTTGAAACAAAAGATGTGGTGCGTCACAATTTAGTACAACGCATTGTATCCGCCTATGACAAGTTTAACCTCTCTTAAAGTAATTGTAGGACTCTCAGGTGGTGTTGACTCATCTGTTGCCGCCCTTTTACTTATAGAACAAGGCTTTGAAGTTGAAGCTTTGTTTATGAAAAATTGGGAAGAAGATGACACAGATGGGCATTGCACCGCACAACAGGATTTATCCGATGCACAGAAAGTTGCTAATAAATTAGGGATAAAACTACACACTGTTAATTTCTCAAGCGACTATTGGGATGATGTGTTTGAACATTTTCTCCAAGAGCACAAAAAAGGTCGCACACCAAACCCTGATGTTTTGTGTAATCAAAAAATTAAATTCAAAGCATTTTTAGACTATGCGCTTAACTTAGGTGCAGATAAAATCTCTACTGGACACTACGCCAGAATCACACAAGAAAATGACCTATTCCAGCTTAAAGTTGGCTTGGATAATAACAAGGACCAAAGTTACTTCCTGCATCTTTTAAACCAGCACCAACTTTCAAAAAGTCTATTCCCCTTAGGTGAAATCAACAAAGATGAAGTTCGAAAGATTGCCGCAGAAAATGGCTTTGTTACTGCTGATAAAAAAGACTCAACAGGTATTTGCTTTATTGGTGAGCGTAATTTTTCTGAATTTTTACAGACTTACCTACCCACACAACAAGGTGATATTGTTGATGAAAACGGGCAATTTATCAAACACCATCAAGGCTTGGCGTTTTATACTATTGGTCAGCGCAAAGGCTTAGAAATTGGGGGTGGCTTTGGCACCTCAGGAGCGCCTTGGTTTGTTGCTGATAAACGATTAAAAAACAATGAATTGTTGGTAGTACAAGGCGATAACCCGCTACTTTATCATCAATCCTTAAGCGCATCAAACCCACATTGGATTACAGCAACACCAACTTTTCCATTAAAATGTATAGCAAAAATACGCTATCGTCAAGTATCACAAGACTGCACGATTAGTGATCAAGATGGCGAGATACAAGTCAAATTTGACCAGCCACAACGCGCAATTACACCTGGACAATCGGTCGTTTTTTACGCCCAAGATGTTTGCCTTGGTGGTGCCATTATTAAAACTCGTAGAACTTAAAAATGAACAAATTCAAGCAACGCACCTTAGCACTTGCCTCTTTATTACAAAGCACAACTTTGGTTGACCAACTGGCAAACACTGGTACTTGTAATGCTCAAGGCAACGAAGTCAGTCTAAAAAGTATCATGAACAACAGTACAAATATTGAAGAGGTATTTCAATCATCAAAAGACTTATCTATTGGTCTTCATTCGCTCAAAAATGCATTCAGCAAAAAACAAAAAAATACACAAAATATTATTTTCTATGCGTTAGCACTGATTAACCTTGAAAAGAAATTAATGAAAAACCAAGACTTTTTGTCACAAATATTAAATGAAATTAACCAAATTAAAAAGCAAAATTTTTTTGAAATCTCTCATTCTAATTCCTTGGCACGCTTAGGCGAACTCTACAAATCTACCTTAGGCGAACTCAATCCAAGAATCATGGTAAGGGGTGAGCAACTTTATTTGTCCAATCAACACACAGCAAATCACATTAGGGCATTGCTATTATCGGGCATTCGGGCAGTATCTTTATGGAAATCGCAAGGCGGGAAAACTTGGCATTTGCTACTTAATAAAAAACAATCACTTAAATTAATAGAGACCTTTATATAAA
>NZ_CDSC02000270.1 GCF_001298715.1 Bathymodiolus azoricus thioautotrophic gill symbiont | reverse complement strand
ATATGACTAAGCACACAATAAGTGCACCTTTTAGTAAGAATAAAGGTGCGGTTTGAATGTGGTGGGCCTTCTTGGACTTGAACCAAGGACCAAACGATTATGAGTCGTTTGCTCTAACCAACTGAGCTAAAGGCCCGAAAGGGGTTACTCTAGGAAGCTTGAAAGTTTGTGCGCTCTAGATGGGTGTCTAAGTTTACGCAAGGCTTTGGCTTCAATTTGGCGAATACGCTCACGCGTTACATCAAATTGACGTCCGACTTCTTCTAGTGTGTGGTCGGTATTCATATCAATACCAAAACGCATTTTTAATACTTTTGCCTCTCTAGGTGAGAGGTTGGCAAGTAATTCACCTGTTGTTTCTCTTAGGCTTTCTTTGGTAGTGATGTCCACTGGTGAAGATGCATTGCCATCTTCAATAAAATCACCAATATTAGAATCTTCATCATCACCAACCGGAGTTTCCATTGATAAAGGTTCTTTAGCGATTTTTAAAATCTTAACAATCTTGTATTCTGGTAATTCCATCTCTACTGCTAATTCTTCAGGTGTTGCTTCACGACCATATTTTTGTAACAATTGGCGTTTAACACGGTTAAGTTTGTTGATGGTTTCGATCATATGTACTGGAATACGAATGGTACGAGCCTGATCAGCAATCGAGCGCGTAATTGCTTGACGAATCCACCAAGTTGCATAAGTTGAGAACTTGTAACCACGACGATATTCAAATTTATCAACAGCTTTCATTAAGCCAACATTGCCTTCTTGAATAAGGTCTAAGAATTGTAAACCACGGTTGGCGTATTTTTTAGCAATTGAGATGACCAGACGCAAGTTAGCTTCAATCATTTGTGCTTTGGCTGTTTTAGCACGACGGTCACCACGACGATAAAGCTTATTAAGCGCCTTTAATTCAGCAACAGTCAACTGCATTTCTTCTTCATAGTCTTGAAGGTTTTTTTGTGCGTAGTAAATTTCATCTTTACTGCTGGCTAATTTATCTTTAATTTGACTGTCAAGCGTAACTTTTTTTAACCAATCAAAATTTGTTTCGTTGTCGGTAAATAATTCAAAGAATTGCGTTCTATCCATACCTGCATATAAACAAGCTTTTTGGATGGATTTTTCTTGTTCTTTGACTTTATCAACACGCCCGCAAATAATTTCTACCATGGTGGTGACTAATTTTGGTGCTAGGCGTAAGTCTGATAAACTTTGTGATAATTTCTTGCGTTCAGACACTGTTTTTTTGTCACGGAAGCCGTGTTTTTCGTTGGTTTTTAGATATTTGTCAGAGCATTTTGAAATGGTGTCAAAACGCAAATATACTTGGTCTTCATCTGGACCCGCATATTCCATTTCTTCCATTTCTTCGTATTCTTCGTCATCATCAAAATCACCAGCGTCAAAAGCTTTTTTCTTTTCTGCAAAGTCTTCTGCGTCACCTTGATAACCAATAATAACATCGGTGATTTTGCATTTACCTTCTTCAAGTCTTTTATGCGCTTTAAAAAATTGTTCAGTGATGACTGGGTAAAGCGTAATTGCTTGCATGATTTCAAATACGCCAGCTTCAATCTCTTTAGCAATACGGATTTCGTCTTCTTGTTCTAATAAATCCACTACACCCATTTCGCGCATATACATTCTAACTGGGTCAGTGGTTCTGCCAAACTCTGAATCTAATGCTGCCAATGCAGCAACTGCGGCTTCTGCAGAAGTCGATTGTGCTTTAGCGCCTGATTCTACAACTAAGGTATCAGCATCAGGAATAGTGTCAGAAACAACAATATCTAACTCTTCTAGAATGGTTTTAATTGGCTCAATTTGATCTTGTGTTAGTAAATCTTTTGGCAGTAAGTCATTGAGCTCAGAATAGGTTAAGTAGCCTTGTTCCTTGCCGAGCATAATGACTTTTTCTAGTGCTTGTTTATGTGCTTTTGTTGTGTTTTTCATGAGTTAATAGATATTGTAACAATCCAAAGGAGCAATTATACCGTCTTATCACTATTTGTCGTCGGTAAAAATTGCACTAATAGATTGTTCTTCGCTAATGCGTTTAATTACTTCTGCAAGTTTCGGTGCAATAGATACAACTCTGATTCTATCGCATTTAACTGCTGCTTCAGTTAAAGGGATAGTATTGGTAGTTACTAATTCATCAAGTTCAGAGTTATTGATATTGTCAATTGCAGGACCAGATAAAACAGCATGCGTTGCGTAAGCCACCACTTTTTTAGCGCCTTTTTCTTTTAAGATGCTGGCAGCTTGACATAGAGTGCCAGCGGTATCAACCATATCGTCAATTAAGATACAAGTTCTGCCACCAACATCACCAATTACATTCATTACTTTTACCATGTTTGGTGCAGGACGACGCTTGTCGATAATAGCAAGGTCAGAATCGTTAATACATTTGGCCGCAGCACGCGCACGCACAACACCGCCAACATCAGGCGACACAACGACTGTGTTTTCATAATTTTGTGCAAGGATATCATTAACCAAAACCGGTTGAGCATAAATATTGTCAATTGGAATGTCAAAAAATCCTTGGATTTGGTCAGCGTGTAAATCAACCGTTAAAATTCTGTCAACACCAGATGCCTCAATCATTTTTGCAGCCAATTTTGCGGTGATTGGTACACGCGTTAAGCGAGAACGACGGTCTTGTCTGGAATAACCAAAATATGGCACAACGGCAGTAATGCGAGTAGCAGAAGAGCGCTTCAGTGCATCAACTATGACTAACAACTCCATCAAAGTTTCTGCTGGCGAAGGTCCGCAAGTAGGCTGCAAAACGAATACATCGCAACCGCGTACATTTTCCAAGATTTCAACTTGTGACTCACCATCGCTAAATCGCCCTACGAGCGCCTTACCTTGCATAACATTTAGACTTGAGATGATTTCTCCAGAAAGTAATGGGTTGGCATTACCACTAAAAATTTTAATTTTGTCAAGCGACATAGATATTTGTTGTTATCTTAAAAGTGCCTGAATTATACTATGAGACCTTTGCATAATTTATAATTTATTCAGATACTGAATTATGTAATTTTTTCGGCTTTGAAAATATTAAATGTATTTTCATCAAAATGAATGATTAGATCTTGAAAT
>NZ_CDSC02000168.1 GCF_001298715.1 Bathymodiolus azoricus thioautotrophic gill symbiont | reverse complement strand
CAATTGGAAATTATCGGGTCAGAAAAACGCATACCAGACGGCATTATTTATATTAATGGTTTGCCTGTTGTGGTATTTGAATTCAAATCTGCTATTCGAGAAGAAGCCACAATACATAATGCTTTTGAACAATTAACCATTGGCTACAAAAGAGATATTCCCGAACTTTTTAAATACAATGCCTTTTGCGTAATAAGTGATGGAGTAAACAACAAAGCAGGTTCATTTTTTGCCCCTTACGAATTTTACTACGCTTGGCGTAGAGTTGCAGGATTGGCAAAAGATGTAGATGGTATTGACAGTATGTTTACCCTTGTTCAAGGAATGTTTAATCAAAACAGATTACGAGATATTATTCAAAACTTTATCTACATTCCAGATACTTCAAAAAAGGATGAGAAAATAGTTTGTCGCTATCCTCAATATTATGCAGCTCGTGCGTTGTATGAGAATATTAAAAAAGCCGAAAAACCTAATGGAGATGGAAAAGGCGGAACCTACTTTGGTGCAACGGGAAGTGGTAAGAGTTTTACTATGCTCTACCTCACTCGCCTGTTAATGAAAAGTGAGCATTTTGAAAGTCCAACCATTGTTTTAATCACCGATAGAACGGATTTAGACGACCAACTTTCAGGACAATTTACCAATGCTAAAAGTTTTATTGGTGACGATAATATAAAGAGCGTAGAAAGCAGAGCAGAATTAAGAACCTTGATGCAAGGCAGAAGAAGCGGTGGTGTTTTCTTAACCACCATTCATAAATTCACGGAAGACACAGAACTGCTAACCGAAAGAACAAATATAATTTGTATTTCAGATGAAGCCCATAGAAGCCAAACCAATTTAGACCAAAAAGTAAAAATTACTTCAAAAGGCGTTAAAAAGACCTTTGGTTTTGCAAGATACCTCCACGATTCATTGCCTAACGCAACTTTTGTAGGTTTTACAGGCACGCCAATTGATGCCACTTTAGATGTGTTTGGCAAGGTGGTGGATAGCTACACCACGGCTGAATCGGTAAGAGATGAAATCACTGTAGGGATTGTTCATGAAGGCCGTGCAGCCACAGTAGTTTTACACAACAGCAAGTTAGAGGAAATTGAGAAATATTATGAAGAAGCCTGCGAAAGAAGGGGCTAATGAATATCAAATAGAAAAAAGTAAAAAAGCAACTGCCACGATGAATTCTATTCTGGGCGACCCTAAGCGCTTACAAGCCTTGGCGAAAGATTTTGTAGAATATTACAGTAAAAGAATTTCAGAAGGATCAAGCGTCAAAGGCAAAGCAATGTTTGTTTGTAGTAGTCGTAAAATCGGCTATGATTTTTATAAAAATATCATTGCGCTAAAACCTGAATGGGCAGAAGTAAGGGCTGCAGAAGAAGGCACTGAACTGACCGATAAAGAAAAAAGGGAAATTAAACCCATGGAGCGTATCAAAATGATAATGACCAGAGGTAAAGACGACCCTAAAGAAATGTACGATTTATTGGGTACAAAAGACCATCGAAAAGAATTGGACAGGCAATTTAAAAATGAAAAATCTAATTTCAAAATAGCCATTGTGGTTGATATGTGGCTAACAGGTTTTGATATTCCTTTCTTAGATTCGATCTACATTGACAAGCCAATTCGGCAACACAACTTAATTCAAACCATTTCACGAGTAAACCGAAAATTCAAAGGAAAAAACAAAGGGCTAGTTGTTGATTATATCGGTATTAAAAAGCAGATGAATCTTGCTTTAGCAAAATATAATAAAGAAGATGAAGGTATTTTTGAAGATATTCAAGAATCCTTGATTGTTGTTCGAAATCATTTAGATCTTTTAGCTAAAATATTTCACAAATTTGATAATTCAAAATATTTTAGTGGCGCCACATTAGAGCAATTGAATGCTTTGAATATGGCAGCCGAATATGTGCAACTGACCAAAGAGCTTGAAACTCGTTTTATGGGTTTGGTAAAACGCCTGAAAATGGCTTATGATATTTGTTCTGGAAGTGATCAATTAACACAAATCGAGCGAGATTATACTCACTTCTATTTAGCTGTTCGTTCAATCGTTTTTAAACTTACAAAAGGAAGTGTGCCTGATACAGCACAAATGAACGCTAAAGTTCGTGAAATGATAAAAGGTGCCTTGGAAAGTGATGGTGTACAGGAAATATTTAAACTCGGCGATGAAGCCCAAACTGAACAAGACCTTTTTGATGAAGATTACTTAGCAAAAATAGACAAGATAAAACTGCCAAACACTAAAATAAAGTTGCTTCAATATCTCTTAGCAAAAGCCATTGGAGAAATAAAGAAAGTCAATAAGGTAAAAGGAATTGATTTTTCCAAAAAAATGCAATCCTTAGTTGAAAAATACAATGAAAGAAGAGAAGACGATGTTTTGCGTAGTGAAGTTTATGAGGAAATGGCAGAACATTTAACCAATTT
>NZ_CDSC02000157.1 GCF_001298715.1 Bathymodiolus azoricus thioautotrophic gill symbiont | reverse complement strand
GCTATTATGAAAATTTTTCTATCATTACTTATAGTGCCATTTTTTGCTTTGGCAACCAGCGTTCCAGAATTGCAACTCTTAGAATCGTTAGATGAAAAAAAGAAAGGTAGGGAATTTTTGCAATTAATCTGGGATACCGATTTGGTTATTTCCGATATTGAGGCGACAACTTACCTGCAAAAACTTGGCTATGAACTCACGACTTATAGTGAAAATCCACGCAAGAATTTTGGATTTTTCTTTTTAAAGGACAGCAGTATTAACGCCTTTGCTGGCCCGTATGGTTATATCGGTATACACACAGGAATGTTATTGAATTCAGATTTTGAGTCTGAGTTGGCAGGTGTGCTTTCTCATGAAATATCACATGTTACTCAAAATCATCTTGTACGATTTTCTAAAAAATCAGGCAAGCAAAACTATTTATTATTAGCAGGCATATTAGTAGCAACATTGATTGACAACAATAAAGCATCAGAAGCCATTTTTACCTCTACCCTTGCAGGTACTTTACAACAAAATATTAACTTTACCCGTGAGCATGAATGGGAAGCAGATAGGATTGGTACTGCTATGTTAAAGCGCTCTGGGTTTGACCCAAAAGGCATGGCTAATTTCTTTGCAAAATTAAAGGACAAAGCTAATGCGCAAGAATTTTTGCAATCACACCCATTAAGTATTAACCGTATCTCAGATAGCTTACAGCACTCAGGGCGGACTTTGGGCAATTATAGAAAAGATTCTTTTGAATACGCTACGACTAAAGCCAGATTGTATTATCAAGCATATTACAGAATTAAAATAGAAGACAGCAAAGCGATTACTTATTATATGCAAGCTTATCAGGCACTTGATGAACAGAATTATAAGAGGGCTAAACGATATAGTGATAAATTATTACTTGTTAATAATAGCAAGCCGAGTAATATTTTGGCAGGGCGTATCGCTGCTAAATTAGGCAATGTTGTTTTGGCGCAGCAGTATTTTAATAAGAACCATGGTAATGAAAAAGACGAAGCAAGTGTGTATTATGCGGCTAAAACTTATTTGGATAATCAGCAGTTGGGTTTAAGTATATCAATCTTAAAGCCTTTTTTACGGGAAAATCAAGGTAATTATGAGTCTTATAAATTGTTGGCTTTGTTATATTTAAAACAAGGAGATTTTGGGCGTTCACACATTCAAAGTGCGAAAGCGTTAACTGTACAGGGCAAATTAAATCAGGCAATTGGGCATTATGAGCGTGCAAAAACATTGGTTGATTCACAAGATTTGTACGATATCGTGAATGCTAAGATTGACACCCTAAAACAAATAATAAACTTATATAAATAGAAAGACTCTTTGCATAAACAGGAGTAATCATCAGAAGCCCACTTTTCACCCACTATGAGGATTTTTCCAGTGACACTCGGCAACCCTTAGAAGAGAAAACCCAGCCTTAGTCCCGCTAGGACAAAGTTTAAATAAATCCCCAATTGGGCAAACATTGAATTTTGCCAATCTTCTCTATCTCTATTTTATGTAAAGGTCTCATGGTGTTTTTAAAGATTTAGATTTATCGAGATTTGAATTTTTTATTTTAAAAACGCAGTTGAAAGTATCATGGTATCATGATAGTTAATCTAATTTAAATCAATATTGAGGAAACCAACCATGCAAACAAAAAATAGTCAAACTAAAACACAAAAAGCCGTTAATCAACCTAAGCAAGAGACGACACCTTTGATTAAACACAATAGTGCAGTGAGTGATTCATCCCCTATTATC
>NZ_CDSC02000182.1 GCF_001298715.1 Bathymodiolus azoricus thioautotrophic gill symbiont | reverse complement strand
ACAGCAGGTGCACTTAGTGTAGAGCAAGGCGTTGCTAACTATGCCATTCCAATTATTGTGCCGCCGGGTATCAGTGGCATGAAACCAGAGCTCTCAATTCATTATAACTCTAGTTCAGGTAATGGATTACTTGGTATAGGATTTAGCCTAGGTGGTTTGTCAGCCGTTTATCGCTGTAGTAAAACCATTGCCACTGATGGCGTGAAAGACGTGGTTGGTTATGATGATAATGACAGATATTGCCTAGATGGCCAGCGCCTAATTGCCATTAGTGGGCAAGATGGTAAATCAGGTTCAGAATATCGCACTGAGATTGAGAGCTTTAGTAGAGTTAAATTCACGGGCAATCATTGGACGGTTGAAACCAAAAGTGGACAAACCTTTGAGTATGGTAATACGGATGATTCTAAGATTGAAGTACAAGGCAAGAGTCTCGTTAAGCTTTGGACAGTAAATAAAATCACGGATGCTTCAGGTAACGCTATTAATTATGTTTATAGTGAAGATAATGCAAATGGCGAATATGCACTTAGTCGCATTAATTATAGCAACAATTCAGTTAGATTTAACTACGAAGATAGAAAAGACAAGTCTGTAGCTTACCAAGCAGGCGCTAAGTATTCGCAAACTAAACGCTTAAAAGCAATAACAACTTATTCAAAAAACAGCCTTACAAGAAGTTATAACTTAGAATATCAATATAGCAATACTCCCACTAAAAGAACTCAGTTAGCTTCATTGCAAGAATATATAGGTGGTAAATATTTGCCAAAAATTAAATTTAGCTGGAAAAAATTCGGTTATGTAAAAACCACTAGGTGGCATAGATACAATACTTGGAAGCCACCAGTGGCAATTTCTTCTAAGATGCGTATTATTGATGTAACTGGCGATGGTTTGCCTGATCTTTTGCAGTGTGCGTCATCATCAGCTGCTGATTGTAAATCATGGGTTAATACAGGGGCAGGCTGGAAGAGTGATGATTCCTACAAGCCTAAAACGACTATTAACGGTAAGGGCGTTCGTATTGTAGATGTGAATGGCAATGGTTTGGTTGATTATTTACAATGTGACACAGCAGGAGCTTGCAAAGCCTGGACAAATACTGGTTCAGGTTGGCAGCTCAATGATAACTGGAAACCGCCAGCGGTAATTTCTTATATGAGTGGCACTAAGAATATTGACAACGGTGTGCGTATTGTTGATGTAACAGGCGATGGCTTGCCTGATTTCTTAAAATGTGGCACAGCAGGACAGTGCAAAGCTTGGATAAACACTGGCTCAGGTTGGCAACGCAATGATAACTGGAAGCCACCAACGGTAATTTCTCATTGGAATGGCACTAAGAATATTGACAACGGTGTGCGTATTGTTGATGTAACAGGCGATGGCTTGCCTGATTTTTTACAGTGCGAGTTATCATCAGGATCAGTTACTGATTGTAAATCATGGATTAATACAGGGACAGGTTGGAAGCGTGATGATGCCTACAAGCCCCAAACGGCTATTACCGGTAATTATTCTGGAGTTGTAAGGGATTATGGCGTTCGTATTTTAGATGTGAATGGTGATGGTTTGGTTGATTATTTACAATGTGACACAGTAGGAGCTTGCAAAGCCTGGACAAATACTGGTTCAGGTTGGCAGCTCAATGATAACTGGAAGCCACCAGTGGTAATTTCTCATTGGAATGGCTCTAAGAATATTGACAAAGGTGTACGTATTGTCGATGTAACAGGCGAAGGCTTACCTGATTTCTTGAAATGTGACACAACAGGAGATTGCAAAGCTTGGATAAACACAGGATCAGGTTGGCAACGCAATGATAACTGGAAACCACCAATGGCAATTTCTCATTGGAATGACTCTGGTAATTTTGACACAGGTGTGCGTATTGTTGATGTATCAGGTGATGGCTTGCCTGATTTCTTAAAATGTGACACAACAGGAGATTGCAAATCTTGGACAAATATGACCAGCAGACCACTACTCAAAAGCATTATTACAGGTACAGGCACCACTACATGGCTTGACTATAAATCACTTACTGACCCATCCGTCTATACTAAAGGTACAAATGGTGCGTATCCAAACATTGATATTCAAAATGCCAGACTAGTGGTCTCATCTGTTGAAACAACAACCAATCTATACAATTGGAAAGATGCTACTTATTACAAATATGGTGATGCCAAAGTCAACCTTAAAGGCAGAGGTAATTTAGGCTTTGGCTGGATTGAAGCCAGAGATGATTATTTAGATGATGTTAAACTGACTCACGCTCTAAAATTGACTCGCACTCAATATAGGCAAGATTACCCCTATACTGGACAAGTTTCCTCAATAGAAGAATACCTTGATAATGGTGATGGTACAAAACAATTACTCAACAGACAAATCAATCAATATAAGCAAAACATTAGCCATAGTGGTAAAGTCCACTCAGTTTACCTGCACACAAACCGAAACGATGTTTATGGTTTTACTTCTGGTGATCTAATCAAATCCACCGCTATAATGAATTCAAATATTGATGAGTATGGCAATATTGGTCGTCTTTCTGTTGCTCATTATAAGCCTACTGTTACTGGTGCTAGTGCTGGCACTACAAGCAATAATCTTACATCAACTACAACAGTTATGTATCCTACGACTAATCCTATGAGTATTAAGTTCACAACAGAGACAATAAATACTTATGATAATGACAGCGCTAAATGGCATTTAGGCAGATTGAAAACTGCCAAAGTAACCCACGGTGCAATAAACACTCCAAGTATCACCCGTACCTCAAGCTTTACCTATAATAGCGACGGACTCCTGAAAAGTGAAACCATAAGTCCAAATACTGACAAATCTCTTACCACTACTTATAAATATGACAGTTTTGGTAACAAAACCAAAAGCACAATAACAGGCAGTGGTATTGTAAGCAGAAGTACAACCGTTGAGTATTCTACTGATGGTAAGTTTCCAGTCAAAACTACCAATGCTTTAGGGCATTTTGAAACCAAAACCTTTGATGCCAAAACAGGCAATGTTTTAACCTTAACAGGTCCAAATGGCCTCACGACCACTTGGGAGTATGATGTACTCGGCAGACAAGCCAAAGAAACTAGAGCCGACGGCACAACGACCACTACTAATTATGAATGGTGGACAGTCCTTGAGAGTAACTATAGACATGCTATTATTTACAAGATGACTACAACAATAAGTGGCTTTCCTCCTAAAACCACCTACTTTAATGCCCTTAACCAAAAAGTTAAAGAACAACACACAGGGTTTGACGGACGCAAGATTATCTCTGATGTTTATTATGATGACCTAGGTAGGGTTAAACAAGCATCTTTGCCATACTTTGAAGACGAGAAAAAGTATTTTGTTACCACGGAGTATGATGCCATTGGCCGAGTTATCAGCACTACTAAGCCCGCTGACAATGGAAAAACTGCCACCAGCACTATTAGCTATAATGGATTAAGCACTACTACAACTAATGCTCTAGGACATCAAAAAACCATTACTAAAAATATCATTGACAAAGTCATTCGCATAGATGA